>DHAA01000118.1 GCA_002397275.1 Thermacetogenium sp. UBA4966
AATTTCATTAGGGAATTTAGGTATTATCTTTCGGAATAGCAACAACAAGGCCATATTAAGCCGGAACAGAAAAGGCGAATTATTCCGAAAGTTAAATTACTTATAAGGAATTTTTGTATGAAACCTTTTTTAGCCTCTAATTCTCTCCATCCGACAATAATACTCTTGATGTTCTATCAATAAACTTGATATAATACGCGTTTTGCATAAATGATTATGACAGCCCAAAACGGGAAGTGCGTCTGGGAGTAGCCGCGGCAGCTCGCGCGTGCTAGGGAAGAGCTACCAAACTCAGCCCGGTGAACAGTTGGAGTGAGCCTTGACATGATGTTTCTTTGGTATTATAATGAGTGAGTAATCAATCATGAGGTGTGTTATGGGAAAAGAAAGCTATGACATTCAGAAATCGCTGGAGGACTACATTAAAGACTATCCTGATAAAGAGATTAGGATAATCAACGCTGCTATTAATGCCTTTGCAGAAAAAGGGTTTGAGGCTACAACGACCAAGGAGATCGCAAAAAAGGCCGGTGTCGCCGAAGGGACATTCTTCCATTATTTTGCCACCAAGGAGTCTCTGTTAGAAAAAATGGTGCCTTTGCTGATCAAGATCATACAGCCCAAGTTTGAGAAGCCGATTAAAAGCATTATCGAAGAAACTGAGGAAATGCCTCTTGAGAAGATATTCTCCGTTATCATTTTAGACCGACTCAAATTGCTACGCGATAATCAGCGTTTTATTAAATCGGTACTGCCTGTATTGATTTATCGTGCATCGCTCTTAAATCAACTGCAGGAGAGCATCTTACCCAAGATCAAAAATTATATGGATCTGGTGCTCAAAAGGGGGAAAAGTCGGGGAGAGATCCGCGACGATATGAGTGTCGATATAGTGATGTGCCAAATGCTGGGGTTTGTCTTTTCATATGCTATGTTTTCAGAATGGTCAGACGAATTAAAGGTCAAAGAGGATATAGAGCTGTTTATAAAATTTACTGCGGAAGGATGGCGCAAATGACCTGCAAGATAGAAGCGGTGGATCTATGGAAGCAGTTAGGCGCTGAGCAGGTATTACAGGGAATTGATCTGCGCATGGATGCCGGGGAGATTTTAGGTGTGCTCGGCCCTTCGGGATCCGGCAAGACCACACTGATCAAATGCCTGCTGGGCATCCTCAGCCTGAACAAGGGGAGCGTGAAGATTAACGGCACGGCGATCCCCAATCTTAAGCTGATGGACAACATCGGCTATATGGCCCAGACGGACGCGCTTTATGAGGACCTGACCGGACTGCAGAACCTCGTGTTTTTTGCAAGGCTCAAAGGGATGAAGAGGAAAGACGCTTACGCCCAGGCCTGCTCCCTGATGAAGATGGTGGAGCTGTCCAGGGATCAGGAGAAAAAGGTAGTCAATTACTCGGGCGGGATGAAGCGGCGGCTGTCGTTGGCCACAGCACTGATCGGTGATCCAGGGATAATTGTGCTGGATGAGCCCACGGTGGGGATCGATCCGCTCTTAAGAGACCTGTTCTGGCAGGAATTTCACCGGCTCAAAGCGTGCGGCAAGGCGATCATCATGACCACTCATGTGATGGATGAGGCGGAAAAGTGCGATCGGCTGATCCTGATCAGAAACGGCAGAATCATTCGCGACGGCGGCCCTGAGCAACTCAAAGCCGAGACAGCTGAAGGGACGCTGGAAGCAATTTTTATCCGGTCGGCCAGACAAGGTAGGGAAGGAGGGGAGGCTGTATGAAGAGCCTGATCATCGCCGGCAGATTAATCAGGCAGATCTCCGGAGATAAAAGGACCGTGGGGCTGATGATCGTCGCCCCGATTTTGATCATAACCATCATCTATTACATGTTGGCCTCAGGGGTGTCGACCATCAATCTGGACATCGTAGAAGGCAGCGCTGTCGATCACGAGCTGTTGGAAGGGATGGCTGCGGTGCGGGTCGTTCCCGACGAGGAGGAGGCCGTAGCACGATTGGAAGCAGGTCTGAGCGACGGGTATATTTATAACGACAAGTACGTGGTGGAAGGAAGCAATCCCGGGGTCAGCAACCTGGTGCGTAAGGTCTATGCCGAATACGCCATGCAGGAAAAATTGGCGGCACTGCCTCCCCAGGCGGCCGGCGCGGCGGAAGAATTAAGAGCCCCGCTCCCGGTCGAAGCGTATTACGGCGGCGACGATTACGAGCAGTTCGATTTCCTGGCGCCGAGCATGATGGGCCTTATTATCTGTTTTTTGATATTTATCCTGTCGGGCATTTCTTTTTTGCGAGAGCGCATCAGCGGGACGCTGGAGCGGCTGATGGTCTCCTCTCTACGGCGCGGCCAGCTGGTAGTCGGGTATTTCCTGGGATTCGGCGTATTTGCTGTTCTGCAGACTGTTGTTATCCAGGCCTTTATGATCTATGTGCTGCAGGTCCATACCTATGCTAACTTTTTCCTGATCCTGCTGATCAATCTGACGATAGCCGGAACATCCTTGGCGCTGGGAACCCTGCTATCCGCTTTTGCCCGCAATGATTTTCAATTGTTTCAGTTTATTCCCCTGGTGATCATTCCTCAGGCTCTATTCTGCGGCCTCATTGATATGCGGGAAACTCCGGCCGTTTTTCAGTATCTCAGCCAATTGTTCCCCCTGACTTACGGCGCCGAAGCCTTGAGAGACGTAATGCTGCGCGGGATGGGCTTAGGAGATGTCCTTCCTGCTTTGCTGATCATGCTTGGGTTTATGCTGTTTTTTATCGCCCTGAATGTCCGGGCGCTGAGAAAATACAGAAATATATGACGAGAGCAATAATGATGATCCCTAAAAACGTAAGCGCATCCGTTGGGGTGATGTCGCCGTACCTGTGATTCGGATGGAAAAGGCTGGTCAGGAGAACCTTATTGACTTGAAGTAGGCATATGCTATACTATTTAAAATAGCATATGCCATATAACAACTTATTTAAAAATGAGAGGGGGGTTAATATTTTGAAAAAAGCAAGAGCCTTGCTTCTGACCGCATTTGCGGCAATTCTGTTGGCAAGCTTATTGTTCGTCGGAGGCTGCGGCAATCAGCCGGAGGAGAAGAGCGATGAAACCGAGAAACAGCAAAAATCATTGTTTGCTTATGTCGGCGCCAATCTAAAAGAACCGGTCAGTGAAATTGCGGCTTCTTATGAGAAAAAAACAGGGGTGAAGGTGGAACTAACGTTTAATAATTCCGGAGCGATATTAAATCAGATAGAAATGAGCAAAAAGGGGGATATCTGTATCCCGGGAGGCATGCCATTTGTGGAAAAAGCCAAAGAAAAGAATTTTGTTGATCAAGTCGTTGGGCCTATCGCCTATCATACGCCTGTGATCATCACTCCCGAGGGGAATCCTGCGCAGATATCTGTAGTGGAAGACCTGGCCAAAGAAGGGGTTAAGCTGGTGATGCCTGATCAAGAGGCCACAGCGATCGGCAAGTCGGCTACCAGTGTCTTTGCCAAAATCGGTAAAACCGCTGAAATCGAAAAGAATGTGATCGCCAGTTTAGAAAGTCCTGCTAAAGTTTTGGCGGCGATTGAGATGGGGCAGGGCAACGCGGGCATCGTTGAAGTAAGCAACACCATCAATAATGATAAAATTGAGGTTGTTGAGATCGATCCCCAAGTAAATGTTATCGATCAAATCCCGGTCGTCTCCTTGGTCTATACAAAAGATAAAGAATTGACGAGCGATTTCCTGGAATATGTAGAGGATAACGGACCGGCAGTTTTTAAGAAATATGGATTTAAAATTGAAAAACCCTAATTTGAAAAAAGATTTATTCTTCGGTTCATTCTGGTTGACATCTACTTTGCTCGTTCTCTTCTTTTTGTTTATTATTATCGGCCTGTTTACTTATAGCGACCTGGGAATGCTGCTCGGTGTTCTCCGGCAGCCCGAGTTTCATTTTGCCATAAAGCTTACTCTGTGGACATCAGTGACAGCCACTTTTTTTGCGGTGGTTGTCGCTCTTCCTTGCGCCTATGTTCTTTCACGTTACAGACTGCCGGGGATGGTGTTTTTCGATACATTAGTTGATATTCCGATCGTTCTTCCTCCTTTGGTCAGCGGGATCGCTTTGCTGATCTTCTTCGGTCCTTTGTTCGGGGACCAGTTGGTCAAGGCTGGTATAAGAGTCGTCTTTACACCGTTAGGCGTGGTCGTCGCCCAGTGGTTTGTCGCCGTCCCCTATGCCATTAAGAGTTTTAAGCAGGCGTTTAACGGCGTTGACCGCCGCATGGAGAATATTGCAAGGACTTTAGGCTTTTCTCCGGCAGGGGCTTTTTTCAGGGTTACCATTCCTCTCGCCAAAAGCGGTCTGATCGGCGGTCTGGTAATGACTTGGGCGCGGGCCCTGGGGGAATTCGGGGCGACCGCTATGTTGGCGGGGATTACGCGAATGAAAACAGAAACCCTTTCCGTTGCCGTTTTCCTGAATATGTCTATCGGCGATATAGAATTTGCCATATCTACAGCTATTGTCATGTTGTTTATCGCTTTGATTCTGCTCATCATTCTAAAAACAGTCATGCGTAAAGAGGTCCGTGTATGAAGCCCTTATTGTTACAGGTATCGGCGCTTAACGTTCAAGCCGGAAGGTTTGCACTTCAGAACATATCTTTTTCCCTGGAGATGGGGGCGTACTTCATCATCTTAGGACCTACAGGCTGCGGGAAAACGATGCTGCTGGAAACGTTGGCAGGCCTGCGCAAGCCGGTATCTGGAAAGATACTGCTGAAGGGTAAAGATATTACTTACTTACCGCCGGAAGAGCGGGGTTTAGGTTTCGCCTATCAGGATAGTCTGCTCTATCCTTTCCTGAATGTGAAAGAGAATATTCTATTCGGAGCAAAGGCTGGAAAAAAGGGCAGAGATGTCAATATTCTGAAAAGAATGGATAGGCTGGCCGAGGCCATGGGCATTTCGCATTTGTTGCCGCGTTATCCCTCGGCGTTAAGCGGGGGGGAGAAGCAGCGTGTTTCCTTGGCCAGGGCGATTTTAACCAATCCCCCGCTTCTTCTACTGGATGAGCCTTTGTCCGCGCTTGACCCCCAAACACGGGATTCCATGCGGACATTGCTGCAAGAGATTCATCAAGCGGAAGGAATGGGAATTATACATGTAACCCATGACTTTAACGAAGCCTTGCAGCTAGGGACACAGGCGCTGGTGATGAACAATGGAAACATTCAGCAGCAGGGGGATCCCTTGACTGTTTTCGAAAAGCCGGGCTCGCTTTTTGTGGCCGGTTTTCTTCAGAGTGAGAATATCGTGAAGGGCATAATCGAAAGAGAAGGAGGGTCTCCTTGGTTTAAGAACGTGGAGAACGATTTGTCGCTAGGCCCTTTACCGGAAGATTTGCTTAGGGGAAACATGCCCAATGAAGTTTATCTTGTAATTCACGCCGGGCAAATTGAGGTATCCTGCGGAGAAGAGTTCTGTGATCAAAGAACAAACAGCTGGACGGCCCTGGTTGAAAAGGCAATCATCAACAGTTCGCATGTGGACTTGACCTGCAAAGGAAAGGGCTGCTGGCATGTTACTTTATCAAGGCATGAATGGCAAAGCCGTGCAATGGACGTCGGAAGCAAGGTAAAACTATCGGTAAAAATGGAGCGTATTCATTTGATATCAAATTCATGACTTGCAGGTTTGAGGTATTGCATTAAAAAGGATTTTTGAGGGGGAAAAGTTATGAGCGAAACAGATACAGGATTTGCTCTTTGGAAAAAGCTGCAAAGCGAGCTGGCAAAATTAGCGGAAGAAAACGGGCTGAGCGAACGAGATGTGGAGATTATTTGTTCTGTTCTTACTGCCAGGGAGGCTATCGGGGATCCGGAAAGAAATGATTTTCCGATTCAAAAAGGCAAAGAAAAAATGATACAGGCTTGTTTCGGTAGTTCTTGTAGTCAGGTATTTACCGATATGCCTAATATTTTTACCGGGAGGATAAAAGATCTGATAAGCATGCCGCTAAAGACAAATTATGAACGGGCGGTTTTTGTTTCCGGTTTGAACGCGGTGCTGCGGGAGCTGAAAATGACGGACCGCACCATACACTGCAAGGATGACGGGCCCAAAAAATGCGCTTTAGAACTGGCGGAAATGATCGAGAAGGAATATGGTAATCCAAGGATCGCTCTCTTCGGACTTCAGCCGGCGATGGCCGATGTTTTGTCTAAAAAATATGAGCTGAGAGTTTTTGATCTGGATGAAGACAATATCGGTAAAAATAAATTTGGGATCACGGTTGAAAACGGAATGTGCGACCTGGAAGAGGTTGAGGGTTGGGCCGACATGTTTCTGGTTACCGGCAGTACGCTCTGCAACGGCTCTATTATTAATTTTCTTCCTGTTCAAAAGCCTGTTGTCTATTTCGGGATAACCGTTGCCGGCGCGGCTTCCTTGTTGGGTTGGAAAAGGTTTTGCCCGCAGTCTTCTTAAAACTGCCTTCCCTTTTTGTTGTCCGTAAAGATGCGCTGTGATATAATGCGATCAAGATACATCCAGTCTATCTCCATGAAGGATGTGAGGGGATGTCCTTATCTGCTCGTTTTTACTGGATGATTTTCAAGTGTACCGGTTCACCGCGAGCGTTTATGCTTTACCGCAAGTATCTTCTTCACTAAAACTGGATGGTATTTTCAAAACGATTGCAGCAACAGCGATGAGCGGGAGAGTAAGGAGTACAGCGCCCTTTCAGGGAGGCCATGCCATAGACTGGAAGTATGGCCAGGGGCCGTCTTTCTGAAGTTCGCCCGTTAGCTGCGACGCTGAATGCCTTATTGCCATAATAGGGTTACTAGGCGGCGCCGGTCGTACCGTTATAACCAAAGTTTACCCTAAAGTGGGCCTCAGGGCCAAGAAGGGTGGTACCGCGTGGGTGTCTAACCCCCGTCCCTTAGTGAACGGGGGTTTGTTTTTATGTTGGAAAAAGGAGTGTAATCGGCTTGGAACAGAAGATCAACAGTATTAAGGAGAGCGCCCTGCAGGAGCTGAAGATGGCAGGGAACAGAGAAGAACTGCAAGAGTTCAGAGTGAAGTACCTGGGTAAAAAGGGCTTGTTGACGAAGGTTTTAAGAGGCATGGGCGAAGTCCCTGCGGAGCTGCGGCCGCAGTTGGGACAGCAAGCCAATGAGGCGCGACTCCTCCTGGAGGAGGAACTGGACAAAAGACTGGCGGTGCTGCAGGAAAAAGATAAAGACAGGAAGCTGGCCGAGGAAACGATTGACGTCACTCTGCCCGGGCGGCCTGCGGCGCGCGGCCATCAGCACGCCCTGACGCTGGTTCTGCAAGAGATCAAAGATATTTTTGCAAATATGGGTTTTGAGGTGGCGGAGGGTCCTGAAATAGAGTATGACTACTATAATTTTGAGGCGTTGAATCTTCCCAAAGGCCATCCTGCCCGGGATATGCAGGATTCCTTCTATATCACCGAGGAAATCTTGCTGCGCACCCATACTTCCCCTGTACAGATTCGCGTCCTGGAGAAGCGCGTTCCGGATCTTCCGGTGCGTATTATAGCGCCGGGGAGGGTCTACCGCAGAGATGATGATGCCACACATTCCCCGATGTTCCATCAGGTGGAGGGGCTTCTGGTGGATAAGAACTGCACACTGGGAGATCTCAAAGGAGTACTGCTCAGCTTTGCCAGGCGGATGTTCGGTCAGGAGCGGGAAATCAGGCTGCGGCCAAGCTTTTTTCCCTTTACCGAGCCCAGCGCCGAGGTGGATATTTCCTGTATCAACTGTAAGGGAGAAGGGTGCCGCGTCTGTTCCGGGACCGGCTGGCTGGAGATCCTGGGATGCGGTATGGTCCACCCCAAAGTGCTGACCAATACAGGGTATGATCCGGAAGAGGCTGTGGGCTTTGCCTTTGGTATGGGGGTTGAACGGATCGCTATGCTCAAATACGGCATTAACGACCTGCGTCTCTTCTTCGATAATGATGTTAGATTTCTGCGCCAGTTTTAGGAGGGATATTCTTTGCGTTTATCATATCGTTGGTTGCTGGATTATGTTAAGTGTGAGCTGTCGGCTGAAGAATTAGCGGATAAATTGACTATGGCAGGCATCGAAGCTGAGGGTACGGGTGTTCCTGTAGAGGGACTTGACAGGCTCATTGTGGGAAAGATCTTGGAAACCGCTCCTCATCCTCATGCGGATCATTTGCTGCTCTGCCGGGTGGATACAGGCGGGCGTATCATCCGGCTGGTGAGCGGCGCTCCCAACCTAAAGGCCGGCGACCGTGTTCCTGTCGCCCTGCCCGGGACAATCCTAAAAAGCGGAAGGGTGGATGCTCGTGAGTTCCGGGGCGAACTGTCCGAGGGGATGCTCTGTTCCGGAGCGGAACTGGGAACAGATGAATGGGGATATGGAGATGACAAGGGGATTCTGATCCTGGATCGAGAGACCATCCCGGGTACAAAGCTGGATCAGGCGATTGGTCTTGACGACCGTATACTGGAACTGGAATTGACTCCAAACCGCGGGGACTGTCAGGCTGTAATCAATGTTGCCAGAGAGGTTAAAGCCATTACCGGGGGGGAACTGCACCTTCCTGAGCCTGTGGCAGCCGAAGCGGACGACCCTACGCAAGATTATGTCGGCATCCGCATCGAGGCCCCGGATCTCTGCCGTCGCTATGCCTGCCGTATCGTGCGCAATATAAAGCTGGCGCCGTCTCCATCCTGGATGCGGCGCCGGCTCTTATCCGCGGGGGTGAGGCCGATCAACAACATAGTTGATGTGACAAACTTTGTGATGCTGGAGTACGGCCAGCCGCTGCACGCCTTTGACTTAGACAGGATCGCAGGGTCGCGTATCACTGTGCGCCGCGCCCGCTCTCAGGAAAAAATGGTTTCTCTGGACGGGGTCGTCAGGGAGCTTGACCCTGAGATGCTGGTTATCGCCGATCAGGAGCAAGCCGTTGCGCTGGCCGGAGTGATGGGCGGCCTGGCCAGTGAGGTGACCGAGAAAACGCGCACGGTTCTTCTGGAATCCGCCTGGTTCGAGCCCTTATGTGTGAGGAGAACGGCGATGAGGCTGGGGATGCACACCGAGGCTTCCCGCCGTTTTGAAAAAGGGGTTGATCTTGAAGGTATTCTAACCGCTCTTGATCGGGCGGCACAGCTTATACAGCAGTTTGACGCCGGTGAAATAACCGCGGGTATCGTTGATCACTACGCAAGGCCTGAAGCTGCTCGCGTGATCAGGCTGCGCACCTCGAGAGCGAACAAGATTCTGGGAACAGATCTGTCCAGGGAGGAAATCCGTGAGATTCTTACCAGACTGGATTTTTCCAGTGAACTATGCAGTCAGGACAGCCTGCTGGCGACGGTTCCTTCCTACAGAGCGGATATTTTTGAAGAAATAGATCTCATTGAAGAGGTGGCCCGTCTTTACGGCTACGATCAGATAGATGTAACTTTTCCGGTGGGCGCGCTGGTGCAAAACAGCGTTTCTACCCCTTCCGTCAAGGAGCATGTGGTTAAGGCGGCGAGCGGCTTTGGCCTCGACGAAGTGATCGCCTACAGCTTCATCGGGGAAAGCGCCTTTGATAAGCTGAAGATTCCCCCGGAAAGCCCGCTGCGCTCTGTGCTCAGGATCCGCAACCCCCTGCGTGATGAACAGAGCGTGATGCGCACAACGTTGCTGCCGGGGCTGATGGATGCCGTAATCTATAACTGCAACCGCAAACTAGTTAATCTGGGCATGTTTGAGGCGGGTAAGGTGTTCATACCCCGCGGCCCCGGCCAGATCCCGGATGAGCGTCTCCACCTTGGAATCGCCGCCTGCGGGGAAACGGAAGGCGGCTGGCAGGGGAGAGGGACAGAACGCGATTATTACTATGTGAAAGGGATTATCGAAGGGATCTTTGACCAGTTGGGGATAAAAAAGCTGCAGTTCCGGCGTTTGTCGGATTGCCCTTTTCTACACTCCGGCAGGGGAGCACGCCTCCTTTATGAAGAAGAAGAACTGGGTTATCTCGGTGAACTGCACCCGAATGTCATAGCCAATTACGATCTCCCTCTCAGGGTTGTCGTCTGTGAGGTTGATCTGGAAAAGGCGGTTTCTTGCAGCAGCCGGCAGCTGCTCTATCAGCCGATCCCCCGCTTCCCCGGCATAAACAGGGACCTGGCTTTGGTGGCGCCTGCCGCCGTACCGGCTGAACAGGTTGAGGCGATTATCTACAGGGCAGGGGGGGATATGCTGCGGCAGTGCCGGCTGTTCGACATATATTCCGGAGATCAGGTGCCGGAAGGATACAGGAGTTTGGCTTATTCCCTTTTCTATCAGTCATTAGAACACACATTGACCGACGAGGATGTCGCCGGGGTTCACAGGGGAATTGTTGAGGCGCTGCAAAGAGAGATCGGGGTGCGTTTAAGGTGAGTTGATTGACACATTTATGGTAAGCCGGCGGCAGGATTATGAAATACCTCCGGAGAAATCTTTCATATCCTCAAGAAGAAGGGGAATGATTATGAGTAAAGACAATTCGGAACTTTTGGAGGCCAATAAAACCGCAGTGATCATTTACAATGAGGAGTATGTGATCAAAGGGCAGGTTGACCCTAAGGTTATTGAAAAGATCGCCGCTTATGTGGATCGGAAGATGCGGCTGGTGGGGCAAAGAAACCCGCAGCTTCCTTTGAGCAAGGTGGCGGTGCTGGCCGCCCTGAATATTGCTGAGGATTTGGTCAAGCTGCACGAGGATTATGAAACTCTATCAAAGCAACTGGATGAGGTGAAAAAACTAGGCAGCGGGCAATGAATAACTGGGAAATCGCCAAGGTTTTTGATGAGATTGCGGACCTGCTCGATATACTCGGAGAGAATCCCTATAAATCACGCGCCTACAGAAGGGCTGCCCATAAGATCGGAAACGCCTATCTCGATGTGGAACAGCTTTCCCGGGAGGGGCGTCTCTTAGAGATACCCGGGATCGGGTCCGCGCTGGAAAAGAAAGTTGAGGAACTGATCAATACAGGGGAATTGGATTACCTTATACAGCTCCGCAAAAAAGCGCCCGCTTCCCTGCGCCGGCTCCTGCTGATCCCAGGAATCGGAATAAAAACGCTCCAGCTAATTTACCAGCGGCTGGGGATAACCGATCTAGAGGGCCTGGAGGCTGCGGCAAGGGAGAAACGCCTGCGCCGGCTGCCGGGTATCGGTGTGAAGACCGAACAAGCCATTTTGCATGGACTGCAGAACCATGCATTTCTCAGAAGAAGGATGCTCCTTCATCACGCCTTTGCTTTTGCCGGTGAAATAGAAGACTATTTAAAAAATAAAGCGGCCGGTCCGGCTGCGATTCAGGCGGCCGGCAGCCTTCGCCGCGGCAAGGAAACTGTTGGCGATCTTGATTTTGTCGCGGCTGCCGATAACCCTGCGCCTCTTGCGCAGGCATTTAAAGAGGCGCCTTTCGTCAAAGAAGTTGTCGCGGCGGGGGAAGCCAAAGTGACGATCATGACCAAATGGGGGTTCCAGGCGGATCTTCTCATCGTGCAGCCGCAGCTTTTCGCCTCTGCCCTGCAGCACTTTACAGGGTCAAAGGAGCACAACGTCGCTTTGAGAAGGATAGCCCGAGAACGGGGTTTTAAGGTCAGCGAACATGGGATAGGCAGCGCTGATCAGACGACTGCTCCCTCAACTGAGGAAGAACTTTACAGACAGCTGGGGATGGCCTATATACCGCCGGAACTGCGGGAAGACAGAGGAGAGATAGAGGCGGCCCAAAGCGGCGCTCTTCCGGATCTGCTGGAAGCCGCTGAGATTAAGGGGGATCTGCATATCCACAGCGAGTGGAGCGACGGCGCCAATACCCTGCAGGAACTGGCTGCTGCAGCCCAAGAGCGCGGCTATCAGTACCTGGCTGTCACCGATCACTCCAGGTCTCTGCATATTGCCCGCGGCTTGACAGAAGAGAGGGTGCGGCAGCAGCGGGAGGAGATCGATCGCCTCAATGAAGGTTTCACGAATTTTCGTCTGTTGGCCGGGATCGAGGTCGATATACTTCCTGACGGCAGTTTGGATTTCGACGATCAGCTCCTGGCGGAGATGGATATTGTCATCGCTTCGGTGCACTCGGGGTTCAAACAGGATGAGAAGACACTCACCAAAAGGGTGGTTAATGCTCTGCGGAACAGGCATGTGGATATCATCGGGCATCCCACGGGGCGTCTATTGGGGCGCAGAGAGCCGTATGCTATTGATGTTGGTTTGCTGCTGGAGGTGGCCGCAGAGACAGATACCGCCCTGGAGGTCAACGCCTCCCCGGACCGGCTTGATCTTAACGACGAGTATATCCGGCAAGGCAGAGAACTGGGGGTGCGTTTTGCCGTCAACACCGACTCTCACGACCTGCATTATTTGGACGATGTTTTTTATGGGGTCCTGCAGGCGCGCCGCGGCTGGGCGGAGAGAGAAGATATCGTCAATACTCTGCCTTTGAACGAACTAGATGATTGGTTAAGCGATAGGTAACTCATCATGTAAACATGGCCATAGCCTCTTGGTAAAAATTATTTTCCAAATATAGAGTGGGGGAGGAAGAACCGGTGAAGATAGGCGAGGTATTTGAAATTGCTATTCGCAAAGGGATTGCGGCGGACCCCAGAGGTGAAGTGGGGATCAGAAGAGAACTGGACAGGCGCAAAAAAGACTATGAATCCCTTGACGAAAGAGAGAGAAAAGATTTTGATCAGGAAACATTGACAAACCCTTACAGCGACAGCAGGGTACTGTGCGGCGATCCCGAAAGTGACGTGCAGAGAGTTTTGGCGGGGATCGATATGGAAGTGGGAGAGATTCTCCTGGCGGATCGCCTGCGGGAAAGGGGAGACAGAATTGATCTGATCATCTCCCATCACCCGGAGGGAAAAGCGCTGGCAGCCTTGTATGATGTTATGCATATCCAGGAGGATGAACTCCATCAGCTAGGTGTGCCCATCAATGTGGCGGAAGGACTGATGTCCGAAAGAATTGCCGAGGTAGAGCGCCGTTTCATGCCGATCAACCATAACAGGTCGGTGGATGCCGCAGCCCTTCTGGGCATACCGATGATCTGCGTACACACCCCCGCCGATAACCTGGTTCAGGGTTTTCTGAACCGCTATTTTGCCGAACACGGCCCCCAAACGGTGGGCGATATAGTTAAACTGTTAAAGGATATCCCTGAATACCGGGAGGCCGGCAAGCGCAATGCCGGACCGAAGATTGTGGCGGGCAAGGAGAAAAGGCAGGCCGGCAAAATCTTTGTGGATATGACCGGCGGTACAAGCGGCTCCAAGAAGTCCTATGAAAAACTGTCGGCAGCCGGAGTGGGAACCATCGTGGGGATGCACATGAGCGAGGAGCACCGCAGGGAGGCGGAGAAATATTTTCTCAATGTGATCATCGCCGGGCATATGGCCAGCGATTCTCTGGGACTGAACCTCTTTCTGGATGAACTCGCCGGGCAGGGGGTGGAGATCATCCCCTGCTCCGGGCTGTTGCGGTTCAGCCGCCTATAACAGGGGTAAGTTCCGGCAGCCCTGCGCCTATTCCCGCCGCGGTTAGCAGAGGATCAGGGGGAACGAGGCGCCTCGGTTAGGCGGCGGGCTGATGCAAACGAGAGGGAGAAAGCTCAGTTGGACAGATATTCTCTTAAAAAATTGGAATTCCACCGGGTAAAAGAGATGCTTGAGCGACACTGCTCGACTGTGCTGGGCAGAGCCCATGTCAAGGATCTGGAGCCGTCTGCAGAAGCTGCGGAGGTTTTGCGGCTTCAGCAAGAGACTACAGAGGCATGCCATGCCCTGCGCATTTACCCTGATATAACAATGGATGGGGTTCACGACGCGGCCCCCTTACTGAGGCGCGCCCTGATCGGAGGGGTTTTGGAACCGCTTGAGCTGCTGAGTATAAATCAATTGCTGAAGGCAGCCGGACGGATGAAAAATATTTTTTCTCGCAATGAAATCAAGCTGCCCCTTTTGGAGCATCGCGTTATGGAGCTGGAGGAATGCCCGGACCTGCGGGAGAAGATCACTTCCTGCATTCACCCGGACGGAGAAATTGCGGATCATGCCTCTCCGCAGCTGGCTAAATTGCGCCGCAAGGTCAAGGGTCTGGAGTCAAGGATCAGGGAGCAGATTGATGAAATACTGTCTAAACAGGAGTGGAATAAGTATCTGCAGGAGCCGATCTATACTGTCAGAGGGGATCGCTATGTGGTGCCGGTTAAACAGGAATACCGCAGCCAGTTTCCCGGACTGGTGCACGATCTTTCGTCGAGCGGAGCGACGGTCTTTATGGAACCGACCCCCCTGGTCAGGCTCGGCAATGAACTGGCCGCAGAGCGTTCTGCGGTTTCCCGGGAAGAGCTCAGGATTTTGGAGGAACTATCCGCCCTTACAGCGTCCAGTCACGATGAAATTAAGAAAAACTTGGAGCTGCTGGGAGAACTGGATTTCATCATGGCAAAGGGGCATTTGAGCAAGGAACTGCGGGCCAATCCCCCTGGTTTCAGTCAAGAATCCCTGATGGTAATCAAAGCAGGACGTCACCCGCTGCTCAAAGGAGAAGTGGTTCCCCTTGACCTCAGGCTTGGTCAGGATTTCGATTGTCTGGTGATTACAGGACCCAATACCGGCGGGAAGACGGTGGCCCTCAAGACTGTGGGGCTCCTGGCCGCAATGGCTCAGGCCGGACTGCATATCCCGGCCGCCGAAGGGACGACGCTGCCTTTTTTGCAGAATATTTTTGCAGATATCGGAGATGAGCAGAGTATTGAACAGTCCCTCAGCACCTTCTCCGGACATATGAGGAATATCGTGCGCATCCTGCAGGGGGCGGGGAGGGGCGCCCTGGTCATTCTTGACGAACTGGGCGCCGGCACAGACCCGGAACAGGGCGCCGCCCTGGGGATGGCTGTCATGGAGTGTTTGCTGCAAAAGGGTGCCCTGGCAATAATAACCAGTCATTTCAGCGAGCTCAAGGTCTTTGCCCATACAAGGCAGCGGGTGGAAAACGCCTCTGTAGGGTTTGACAACAAAACCCTTAAACCAACTTTTAAGTTGTCCATCGGAGTTCCCGGGGAGAGCAACGCCTTTGAAATCGCCGGGCGTTTAGGACTGGACAAAGCTGTCATTGAGCGGGCGCGCAGCCTGCTGAATCCGGAACAGCGTGAATTATCAGATTTGATTCGCCATCTCAAGGAGGATCAGTTCGCCGCATCCTCTGCGCGGGCGGAGGCAGAAAGACTGCGCTGCGAGATGGAAGAGATCAGGGGAGAGGTGCGGCGAAAAGAAAAGAAACTGCAGGAAAAGCAGGAGGAGATTCTGAAGAAGGCGCATGAGGAGGCCCGGGAATTAGTGCGCACGGCCAGGAGAGAGGCGGAGCATCTGATCTGGGAACTGCGCGAGGAAATGCGTCGGCAGGATGCCCGGGCGAAGGTTGAGCAGGCCCGGCAGAGCAGGAGCAAGCTTGATGAGCTGGCCGAAAAGATCGATGAAAAGATCGCCCCCCGTGAAACGGCGCCCGAAGGTGAAATACCAACAGAGGTGGAACCGGGGGAAGCGGTGGTTATTCCCCGTTATAAACAGGAGGGCAGTATTCTCACACATCCCAATGCAGATGGAGAGGTTATGGTTCAGGTAGGAGTTTTAAAACTGAACCTGCCTTTGAAAGAGCTGCGACGCGGCAAGAAGAAAAGGGAGAGAGAGCAGGCGCCGACTGCGAGAGCAAAGGATCATGCCATTGCCCACAGCGCCACAATACTTCCGGAGCTCGATTTCCGGGGGTTCAGCGTGGACGACGGCTTGAGAGAAGTGGATAAATATCTGGATTCAGCATACCTGGCGGGGATCAATAAGGTCTCCCTAATTCACGGCAAAGGGACCGGGGTTTTACGGGATGCCGTGCGGCGGTACCTGGCCAAACACCCCTTTGTGGCCGCTTACCACAGCGGGGATTATTATGAAGGGGGGGCCGGCGTTACTATTGTGGAGTTCAAATAACCCCTCTTCTCGTAGATTGAATATAAAAAAAGATGCCGTAAGGGAGTCCTTAGTAAAACAGTATTTGAATGAAGTATGGCGTAGCGTAAAAAGCTACGCCATTTCTTCATTTACCGGGGTGTTCAGTTCCGGCAGAATCCCCACCAAATCATAGCTGATATGAATATTCTGCCTGCGCTTTCTGTCGGATTTATTAGGTGCTTCTACAGACACCCTGCTAACCAAATCATTTAAGATAGTGGGCGTAAGTTTCGTCAAATCCGTGTACCACTAAATTTCCTAGTACAGCTTTTGAGCTTTGGGCTAAAGGACTAAAAATTAATATGCCAGTTTTTGATATGCGAATGTCATTTTCAGACCCTTTGTCACACCCTATTATCTTACAACCATTTTCTGATGTATTTATTGTAGATATCGTGTCAGGACGCAAAGTTATTAAGATGACAATTGATATTGATAAATGGATTCGTAGTTTTGAGGAAAATGGATGTACAATCAAAAGGATGAGCAAAAAAGAAACTGCACGAATAAACTCTAACATGAAAGGCTCAAATAAAATATTTGATATTCATGGCCGAGGAATAAAAATTCAAAAATATGGTATTTCTCAATATATCGGACAAGGTATTTTTTCAAGAATGTTTACAGCATTTAACACCCCGGAATCAATGAAGAAACTCCTGTTGGCTACCTTTGAATATTCAAAAGAATCGGAGGAATGGGAATAGTTATTATATTCCTTTAGTTCCGGGTCAATGTCAAAAGCATATAAGCCGATTCCTAAAAACAACATATCGACTTCGCCTTGTATAGGCTCGTGGATTAACTTTGCGGATACCCCTGCTTGTTTAGCGATAGCATCTGCAATTTTCTTTGTATTACCTGATTTTGAATAATAACGCACATCAATATTCATAAAACGCCCTCTTTTCAGCTATTTACTTAACTATAAACGGTGCAAACCTGCCAATAATCGACTTTATGACAATACAGCCAGCAACTACAAGAAGTGCAATTTTGGGGTCATAAAGGATAGGAATTTTCCATTTGAATATTTGTGTTGCTGTTGTAAGTAATGCGATTGTCCCAAAGATGTAGCCCATGATGGTGAGTGGGTGCGCAGGTGCATTGCTGATAAATTTGCCGATTGTTGGCATAATCATACACATTGCAAATCCGATTGCGCCCAAAGTAATAACAGCCGATCTCGGCCCATTGATGAATAATATTTGTTTGCCGGATAGTCCTGCATAAACAATCAGGCCGGTAATCAACCACTCTGCTGCCAATACCCCAATTCCTTTCATTGTCTATCGCTCCTTAAATAGGTTTTATTGAATGTTGTAATATGTTTTTCTAAAAAAGATAATGCTTCTTCATATTTGTCGGGCTGATTGTCGTATTTGGATAACAACAAATACAAAGGTGAATAAAACTGCAAGGCCATTACCATTGGATCAGCATCAACATAAACCCCAGTGTTCATTAAATCAGTGAACACGCCTGATATATAATCTAAGCCCTTGTCTATTATCAATTCCCTAAAAAACTTGCTTGCCTCGGAGGTTCTATACTGTTCCATTGTCAACATTCTGCGCAGTTGCGAACCATACTCTGTTTTGAGATAGAACTGGAACATCGTAACGCTGATACGGAATAATTCCTCCCTGACATCACTTTCTTCCGAGAGAATATTGGCCACGCTTTCAGGAGGGATAAAAGTAGAAACTTCCTCTTGATAACGACGATTAATGTCTTTGAGAATAGAGTCAAAAATGTCTTTCTTTCCGCTATAATGCTTGTAAAGGGCGCTCTCGCGTATTCCGATTTCTTTTGATATGTCACGGATACCAACCCCATCATAACCTCGTTCAGAAAACAGTTTTAGTGCAACTGTCAAAATAACTTCCTTTGTATCCCGTGTTTCGTTTTTTGGCATAATAACCTCCATCAATAAATTCAGTGATCAGTTGTTCACCATTATTATAGTGAACAACTGATCACTTGTCAAGCGGAGAACTAAATTATATTTTCACGTTGTTATTTATAA
>DHAA01000034.1:0-4700 GCA_002397275.1 Thermacetogenium sp. UBA4966
CTCCCCTGCGGATTTATCGAGGGGCTGCCTGTAGGGATGCAGATCATGGGGCCTGCTTTTGCAGAAGGCAATATACTGGAAGTCGCCTATGCCTTTGAACAGAATACGCCGTATCACCGGCAGCGGCCGGCACACAGAGGAAAACCGGCGCTGGAAACAGCGAAGGGAAGTGAATTCAATGACTAACTACGAAGCCGTCGTCGGTCTGGAGGTTCATGTGGAACTGCGCACCAAAACCAAGGCTTTTTGTCCCTGTCCCAACGAATTTGGGGGGGCGCCGAATTCCAATGTCTGTCCCATCTGCCTGGCTATGCCCGGTACGCTTCCGGTGCTGAATAAATCACTCGTGGAATATGGGATCAGGACAGGGCTGGCTCTTAACTGCGAGATCGCCCACTACTGTAAATTTGACCGGAAGAATTATTTCTATCCGGATCTTCCCAAGGCTTACCAGAATTCTCAGTTTGATTTTCCTTTGTGCCGCGACGGTTACCTGGATGTGGAAGCAGACGGATACAGGAGAAGGGTGGGCATCAACAGGGTTCATATGGAGGAGGATGCCGGTAAACTGGTGCATGGCCAGGGGAAAGGAAACTATTCTTTGGTCGATTTAAACCGGGGCAGTGTGCCGCTCCTGGAAATCGTCACCGAACCGGATATCAGAACACCGGAGGATGCGCGGCTTTTTTTGGAGAGCCTCAAGCTTATTCTCCAGTATCTGGACGTTTCCGACTGCAAGATGGAGGAGGGGTCTTTGCGCTGCGACGCCAATATCTCCCTTCGTCCGTCGGGAAGCGATATTTTGAATACCAAGGTGGAGATTAAAAATATAAACTCCTTCCGAGCCGTTCAGCACGCTCTGGAAAGCGAGATGGAAAGGCAGCGCAATTTATATCGGTCGGGTGGATGCGCGGTTCAAGAGACTAGGTCCTGGGATGAGGAAGCCGGCATGACCACCGTGATGAGAAGCAAAGAGACGGCATCCGATTATATGTATTTTCCGGACCCGGATCTGCCGCCTGTTATTTTAACACGGGAAAAAGTACGGCAAATAAAAGAAACACTGCCTGAACTCCCGGCGTCGCGGCGGCGGCGCTTTATTGAGGAGTACGAACTGCCCCCTTATGACGCCGCTATTCTCACCGGTTCCCCAAGTTTGGCCGATTTTTTTGAAGAGTGTATCGAAGGCTATCACGATGCTAAAAAAGTCAGCAACTGGGTGATGGTGGAGTTCCAGCGGCTGCTCAATAACAATGGTATGGATGTAAAAGAGGCGAAATTAACTCCTTCCCATCTGGTGGAAATGCTGCAGCTAATGGAAAAGGGAACTATCAGCGGAAAGATCGCCAAAACAGTGTTCGAAGAGATGTTTGCCACAGGGAAAAGAGCGGGCACGATCATCGAAGAAAAGGGGCTTTTGCAGATCAGCGATGAAAGCCAATTGACCGGGGTCATTGATCAGGTCCTGGCAGCGCATCCTGAAGTCGTTGAAGATTACCGCAGGGGCAAGAAAAAAGCCCTGGGGTTTCTGGTCGGGCAGGTAATGAAAATCACCCGGGGCAAAGCCAACCCCCAAATGGTCAATAAGTTGCTTCTGGGCAGGATACAATGATAACAGCGGTAAATAACTCAGAAAACCTGTATTTTTGCCGTAGTTCTTCGCAGTGACATTAAATAGATTGATAGAGTAAAATAAGAATAAATACATATCTTTTTCCGTATAAAGAGGGGCCGGCTGTTAAAAGGTTTTAACGTGATAGTTAGAGTTTTATTATTCTGCCGGGAGAGGGTGAAGCTTTGAGTAAGATTAAAGTTGTCGATACAACACTGCGCGATGGGGAACAGACGGCAGGAGTTGTTTTTGCCAATCAGGAAAAAATCAGAATTGCGAAAATGCTCGACGCCATCGGGGTCGAGCAGATCGAAGCCGGCGTTCCGGTAATGGGCGGGCATGAAAAGGAAGCGATCAAGGAGATCTGCAAGCTTGGCTTGAAGTCGAGCATCATGGGCTGGAACCGCGCTGTTATCTCCGATATCGAACAGTCGTTTGAGTGCGGTGTTGATGCTGTGGCCATTTCCATTTCCACCTCCGATATTCATATCGATCATAAGCTGCGCAGCACCAGAGAAAAGGTGCTGGAAAGCATGGTCAAGGCAACGGAGTTTGCTCATCAGCAAGGGGTTTATATTTCGGTTAATGCTGAGGACGCCTCTCGTTCGGATCCGGAGTATTTACTTAAATTTGCCCGGGCCGCTAAAGAGGCCGGGGCCGATCGCCTGCGCTACTGTGACACAGTGGGGATTTTGGACCCCTTTACCACATATGAGCGGATCAGCAAACTTAAACAGGCCGCGGGAATCGATATCGAAATGCATACCCACAATGATTTCGGGATGGCTACCGCCAATGCGCTGGCCGGAGTGCGCGCCGGCGCCAGCTGGGTAGGGGTGACCGTCATCGGCCTCGGTGAGCGAGCGGGCAATGCCGCCATGGAAGAGGTGGTGATGGCTTTGAAACACATCGAGGGGAATGACCTGAATTTCCGGACGGAAATGTTCAGAGAGATCGCCGAATATGTTTCCCTGGCTTCCAAAAGGGAACTGCCTGCCTGGAAGCCTATCGTGGGTTCCAATATGTTTGCCCATGAATCGGGTATTCATGCGGACGGAGCTCTCAAGGACCCGCGCACCTATGAGGTATTCTGCCCGGAAGAGGTGGGGCTTGAGCGTCAGATAGTCATTGGGAAGCATTCGGGAACAGGCGCCTTAAGAGCCAAGTTTGAGGAGTACGGGATTCTATTGACAAAGGAAGAGGCCAACGATATTTTATCCAGAGTGCGGGTGGCGGCTGTTGAGCTAAAACGAACTCTCTTTGACAAAGAGTTGGCTTATATATATGAAGACTATCTCCACGACACTAAAAAGACAGCTGAGGAGAAATAGAGGAGGAGTGTTCTTTGGGGAAGACTATAGCGGAAAAGATCCTGAGCAAGAAAAGCGGAGAGGACGCTTATGCCAATGATATAGTTGTCGCGGACGTCGATTTCCGCATGGGCCAGGACGGCACCTCCCCGCTGGCTATACGCGCTTTTCAAGCTATGAAGGGAAAAGGCGTCTCTGCTCCGGAGAGCGCGGCGCTGGTCATCGATCACAGCTCACCCAGCCCCCTGGAAGGGGTATCGGCCCTGCACACCATGATGCGGGGGTTTGCGCGTGAGCAGGGGATCACTTTATACGATATAGGGGAGGGGGTTTGCCATCAGCTTCTTCCGGAGAAGGGCCATGTGGGTCCCGGGTCGCTGGTCGTCGGCGCAGACTCACATACCTGCACCTACGGGGCATTGAACGCTTTTGCCACAGGGGTTGGCTCCACCGACCTGGCGGCCGCTTTGATTTCCGGCAAGATGTGGTTTAAGGCGCCGGAGACGATCAAGTTTATCTGCCGGGGAACCCTTCCGCCAGGGGTATATTCAAAAGATCTGATCCTGTTCCTGATCAACGAGGTGGGCGCGGACGGCGCTACCTATATGGCTGCTGAGTATACAGGGGAGGCTATCCGGCAGCTTTCTGTAGAAGCGCGTTTCACCATATCCAATATGGCTATCGAAATGGGTGCCAAAGCAGGGCTGATGGATGCCGATCAAAAGGTGATGGAGTGGGTGCGAGCCCACAGTGATCAGCGGTTTGAAGCCGTCGGCTCGGATATTGACGCCTCCTACTACGCGGTCAAAGAATATGATGTCAGCGGCCTCGTTCCCTTCGTAGCCAAGCCCCATCGGGTGGATAACGGGGCGCCTGTGGATGAAGTGGCGGGAACCCCCATTCAGCAGGCGGTGCTGGGTACCTGCACCAACGGCCGCTTGGAGGATCTCTCGATCGCCGCCCGCATTTTGGAAGGGCGCAAGGTGCATCCCGATGTCCGCTTGATTGTAGCTCCGGCATCTCGCCGTATTTATCTTGAGGCCATGGATGCCGGTGTGTTGAAGACCCTGGTGCAAGCCGGGGCAGCGGTTGTAACCCCAGGATGCGGTCCCTGTGTGGGGACCCATAACGGCATCCCTTCGGATGGGGAGAATGTTATCTCGACCGCCAACCGGAACTTCAAGGGGCGCATGGCGAACAACAAGGCGTTTATCTACCTGGCCTCTCCGGCGACAGTGGCCGCTTCCGCGGTAAAGGGAGAGATCGCGGATCCCAGAGAGTTTCTGTAATAGGCCGCGATTTTTTCCGGGACGCCGGGTCCAGGTGAAACAAGATTGGGGAGTTGTCGGACTTTATTTTCAGGAGGATTTGAGATGGAACTGCGGGGCAAAGCTCATTGTTTTGGAAATGATGTGAATACCGATTACATCATATCGGGAAAATATAAATTCAAGACTCTGGATATGAAAGAACTGGCCAGGCATGTCATGGAGGATCTGGATCCTGAGTTCGCAGAGAAAGTACAACCGGGTGATTTCGTCGTCGCCGGGAGCAATTTCGGGTGCGGATCATCCCGGGAACAGGCGCCTCTGGCTCTGCTCAACGCCGGGGTCGGCGCCGTGCTGGCCAAGTCTTTTGCCCGGATTTTTTACCGGAACGCCATCAATACCGGCCTGCCGGTGGTTGTCTGCGATACCGGCGCCATTGAGGCGGGGGATGAATTGTCGGTAGACCTGGAGAGCGGCGTGCTGAAAAATGTGACCAAAGGAATAGAGATC
>DHAA01000034.1:4978-7190 GCA_002397275.1 Thermacetogenium sp. UBA4966
GCATGGGGACGGGGCCTCTATCATACAAAGAAACGGAGTGTTATGGTTGAAGAGATATTCTATTACATTGATTCCCGGAGACGGCACAGGACCTGATGTAACCGGAGCGGCGCGCATCGTCCTGGACGCAGCGGATGTGGGGATCGAGTGGGAAGTTGTCGACGCAGGGGAGGGTGTGATCGAAAAATACGGCACGCCGCTGCCCGAGCATGTACTGGAATCGATCAGGCGGAACAAGGTCGCCCTGAAGGGGCCGCTCACAACCCCGATTGGGACGGGATTTCGCAGTGTCAATGTCGCTCTGCGCAAAAAGCTCGACCTTTTCGCCAATGTCAGGCCGGCCAAGAGCTTTCCTGCGATCAGGACGCGTTATGAAAATGTGGATATCATCGTGGTGCGGGAAAACACCGAGGATCTCTACGCGGGGATCGAACATATGGTGGGAAATGACGCCGCGGAGAGCATCAAGATCATTACCCGCTTCGCATCGGAAAGGATCATCAGATACGCCTTTGATCTGGCCGTCAGGGAGGGGCGCCAAAAGGTGACCGCGGTGCATAAAGCCAACATTATGAAGTGCACGGACGGCCTGTTTCTGGCGGTTGCCCGCGAGATCGCCGCGGATTACCCGCAAGTTGAGTTCGAGGACCGCATCGTCGATGCCTGCAGTATGAAGCTGGTTCAGCAGCCGGAGATACTCGACGTCCTGGTGCTGCCAAATCTCTACGGGGATATTCTTTCCGATATCTGCGCCGGTCTGGTGGGAGGATTGGGCGTTGCTCCCGGCGCCAATATCGGGATGGATTATGCTGTCTTTGAGCCTGTTCACGGCAGCGCTCCCAAATACGCCGGGATGGACAAGGTAAACCCCCTGGCGACTATTCTCTCCGGTGTGCTGATGCTCAAGCATTTGGGTGAGATGGATGCCGCTCTCAGAGTGACGCGGGCTGTCGAGAATGTCCTCAAAGAGGGGAAATACCTCACCTATGACCTGGGCGGCAGCGCCAAATCATCGGAGATGGGAAAGGCGATCGCCGATAAGCTGTAGCCGATCCGCATTATTATTCCGACCGGCTCA
Source organism: Thermacetogenium sp. UBA4966 (assembly GCA_002397275.1). GTDB lineage: Bacteria > Bacillota > DSM-12270 > Thermacetogeniales > Thermacetogeniaceae > Syntrophaceticus. The sequence continues at coordinate 6,057 of DHAA01000034.1, forward strand.
AATCGAAGCCGAAGCAAGTAGCCAACGGATAATGACAGGCGTACAGGTGTTGATGTACGCTTGTTCCTGTTGGATACTCGCTTTTTTATTTGTCGATGGACTCCAATACTCTTTCTAAGCGGTCGCTTAATCTGCTAAGCAACTCATTGGTGATCGTTCCGGCGCTAAACGCTACCTCTTCCGCTGTGATTTCTTCGGAACCGTCCTTACCGATCAGCGTAACGGCATCACCCCTCTTTATGTCTGGAATATCGGTAACATCTGCTGCAAGCTGATCCATACAGACGCGGCCGATAATCGGCGCACGGCGCCCCCTAATTATAAGATGGCCTTTCTCCGTGGAAAGGCTGCGCGGGAAACCGTCTGCATAACCAATGGAAATAACGGCGATTTTCGTTTCTTTTTGCGCCACAAAACTCCGGCCGTAGCCAACGCTCTCTCCGGAGTCAACCGTTCTGACAAGAGCGACCCTTGATTTCAAAGCCAAAACAGGCTTTAAATTAAATGAATTTTTGGCGCCGGCATCAGGTGTGCTTAAAACGCCGTAAAGCGCAATCCCAATTCGCGCATAGCCGCATTGCAGTTCGGAATAATTCAGAACTCCATAGCTGCTTTGCATGTGTATGGGGGGGATATGAATATGCTTTGCCTCTAACTTGTCCAAAAGTTCATAGAAGTTCTGAATTTGCCGATTTGTAAAAGCGACGTCTGATTCTTCCCTGCTGTCCGCTACGCAGAGGTGTGTAAACATACCGGTGACCTTAATGTTTTTACAGTCAAATATAGATGCAATTTCAGAGGCATGCCGATAGCTTTCCCCCAGCCTGTTCATGCCTGTATCTACTTTAATATGAACCCGTATCGGTTTGCCAAAGCGGTTCAGCTCTCCCGCATGTTCCGCGTCCGCTACGGTTTGCGATAAACGATAGTGAAAAAGCGCGGAGGCGCTTGTCGCCGGCGTATAGCCTAAAATCAGAATTTCGCCCCTAATCCCCTTTTTACGCAAAAGGATGCCTTCGCCAATTGTGGCCACGGCAAAGGCGTTAATGCCGATGCGATTCAGACAAACCGATATGGGAACAGCGCCATGACCATAGGCGTTTGCTTTGACGACAGCCATGATCTTACACCCGG
>DHAA01000036.1:0-3199 GCA_002397275.1 Thermacetogenium sp. UBA4966
TTATGATCCGGTGGAATTGGAAGGGCACTTGAAACGAAAAATCGGTATGGAATATGTTTCCTCGAGGGTGAATACCATGCGTTTGTAATGCCCGTGCCGGTGTATCGGGACAATATATATGTCACTGTCTTCCAAATACCGCATGATGGTGAATTTATCAACCTTTTCGACCGTAAACTGTATATGCGTTATCTCGAACCGGAAAAGTATGCTGTCTGGAAATAATGTATCTATCAAGTGTTTAGGGAAGTATGGCGTTGCGATGATTATTATCAAATATGAAAATGGAGTCGACTATGGCGTTCTATCTATTCCAGAAAGAGGTACAACTGGCGCCTTTCCAACAATCTGGTTTGAAGCTGATACAGAAGAAGAAGCAATGAGCAAAGCTGATAAAACAGCTAAGCAAAAAGGTTGGTTGTAGCCAAAATTGCTGTAGGTTTGTGTTTGATTTTAGTAAATAGCGAACAGAGGTGAGTTTATGCTTGGAGCAATCATCGGGGATATTGTAGGGTCGCGTTTTGAATTCAATAACCACAGAAGCAAAAAATTTGACTTTTTTGCCGAGGGTTGCCGTGTCACAGACGACAGCATTATGACCCTTGCCATTGCCAGGGCGATAATGACGTGCGGTAGTGATCGCGACAGGCTTGGCGAGCAATGTATTAAATATATGCAGGAAATCGGGCGCAAGTATCCGCACTGCGGTTTCGGCGGTATGTTCTATCAATGGGTGTTCAGCGATTCCCCTGAACCTTATAACAGTTACGGCAACGGAGCGGCGATGCGTGTCAGCCCTGCCGGGTTTGCCGCCAACAGCGTGTGGGATGCCGAAGAACTCGCGGAAATCGTGACCGAGGTCACCCATAATCACGATGAGGGTATCAAGGGTGCAAAAGCGGTTGCGGTCGCCATTTATATGGCTCGCCAAGGTGCAATGAAAAGCGAAATCCGTGAACGGATAGAGCGCGGCTATTATCCGCTAGATTTCTGTATCGACGATATGCGCCCGTCCTATAAATTTAACGAAACCTGCCAGGAAACTGTGCCGCAGGCGATTAAATGTTTCCTCGAATCAACATCATTCGAGGACGCCATCCGTACGGCTATTTCTCTTGGCGGTGACAGCGATACCATCGCCGCTATCACCGGCGCAATCGCCGAGGCGTACTATGGCGTTCCTGATGTAATAAAGGAGGAAGCCCTCGCTTATCTGGACGAGGAATTGCGAACGATTTATAACGAATGGGAGACACTTTACCCTGCCGACAACGGAAAAAACAGAGTGTAGCAATCCGAGCCGAGCGCTTCTGTGGCGGAGCCGCGTTGGCGTTCTTCAAAGACAGCCGTATCGCCGAGTGGCTGGTTGTTGTTTTATCAAGGCGGGATAAATACCTGGCTGCCCTGTTTGATATACGGAGTTTATAGGTTTTGGGACTTTCGGAACTCATCAAAATCGACCCATTCCCCGCGGGCTACTTCTCGCATAGCGGCTCTAATATCAGCCATCTCTTCTTCATTGAATTCATCTTTATTATCCAAAATCCCTTCAGTAATAAGGCTGCGAAAGAATTCAATTTTTTCAGTTGCCGTAAATTTTTTGATTTCCTCAATTACTTTCTTAACACGGGAGACGGCCATTAGATTGCCTCCTTTTAAACTTTTGTTCGTTTTTATTATATTCTACCCTGTGCAGTTTATTATACAGGATAATGTAAACGAATGGTAGGGCGGGTTATGCTAACATTTCTCTAAAATTATTTTTGACGAGCATATTGTGACACTATACTGTCGCGGCAGTTTGCTAACGTCTTATAGAGAACAAAGTATCGCCAATGAACCCCGCGGACCTAATGTAACGAGAATTTTGGGGTTGTGAGGTACAAAATTAGGAGTCATACGTGGGGGAAGGCTAAACATGTGGGAAATATTTAGAGAAAAGGAGGAGTATGAAAATTGAAGAAAGTTTTGTTTTGGGGGTTATTTGTTGTTTTTGCGGTGTTAATCGTGGGGTGTTCGGCGAGTTCTTCTGATTCTGACGAACTGTCGAGTGCAAACCCGAGTAAAAACATTAGCGAACAGGCAGATACAGATACTGCTGATTCTGACGAGCCGTCGAGTGTAAGCCCAAGTAAGAGCGCTGGTGAACAAAAAAATACTTCCAGTGAAACAACAGGTCAAAAGAATGCTGTAGCAAAAGCGAAGGCATATTTAGACTATACAGCCTTTTCTCACGATGGTTTAGTCGAGCAATTTGAGTATGAAAAATTTTCGCATGAAGAAGCTGTTTACGCAGCGGATAATTGCGGCGCTGATTGGAATGAACAGGCCGCTAAGAAAGCGAAGTCATATTTAGAATACACTTCGTTTTCTCGCGACGGCTTAATCCAACAACTAGAGTATGAGAAATTTTCGCACGAGCAGACAGTGTACGGCGCTGAAGCAAACGGATATTAAACCGTAACTCGGCGCGGGAGCTACGCCGGCTGTCCGACGGCAACCCTCGGAAAACCCCGGGGGTTGCCGATAATAGTCACTGATTGCCCGACTTCTGCCATTTTATCAGACACCCGCAAGGAGGGCAGGCCTTTGCCTTTGAGCCGTATTATAGGGGCAGAGAGCAAGCTGAAAAAATGGGGTTGTCGACGCCGGGTACCGGTTACTGATGCGGTATATTCCTAAATTTATCATATTGACGAAGCGGCGTTAATAACATTACCAACCGGGCTTTCCCCCCATACTGTGCAAAATATTGAGTAATGTGCGGATCTCTCAATGGAAACCCTGTTTTAGAGAAAATATGAGCAAAATTATGACTTTTGAGTGGATTTTATTGAAGTAAAACTAATTTTCCATGTAAATCTGTGCAAAATCTTAAGTAGTGTGTGGATTTAATCCATATAATTCCACTACTATTGCACAAAACTAAGATTTTTGCTCACTTTACAGCAAATTGAATGTGACGAATTTCTATTTTGAGAGCGATGAGGCCTTTTTGTACTTTCAATTCACCATTTGATAGGATTTACCTGCTGATTATTGTAATATTCTTGTATCTGCCTGAAGAACAACTATCTGCGCTTCACCGCAATGCTGTGGCGGGAATAGCTATTGCCCGATCTTGTTCTTCCCCATCGACGGCTGTCTTCCCGGCAGCATAGACGATGCCGACGAGGCGGCCTACGCCTGCAAGCTTTTT
>DHAA01000036.1:3486-5849 GCA_002397275.1 Thermacetogenium sp. UBA4966
AAGCGGATCTTAAGGAGTTGCAAGATATGTTAAATGAGATCTTAGATAAAAACGGATGGTATGTTTGCGCGGCTATCGCTCACAGTAAACTCATGCAGCAGTATTACTTGGCTGGGGGAACCTCGTTAGCCCTACAGCTTAGTCATCGCAGATCTTACGACCTGGATTTCTTCCGGATAGGAACTTATGAGCAGATTGATTTTAATGAAATTCTGAAGGAACTTGAAGGTATATTCGGAAAAGGGGCTCTTTCTATTGAATTACGGAAAATAGACCAAACGATCGTTGAAATTCGCGGGATAAAAGTAACTTTTTTAGCATATCCCTTTCCACTTGTAAACCTGCTTGTAGAAGGCCAAAAATTATCGAAATATCTATCTGGCATTAAACTGGCGCATCCGTCGGAGATAGCACTGATGAAGGCTTACGCTCTGGGCAGGCGTATTACTTTTAGAGACTACATCGATCTTTACTTTCTTTTTAAGCGCCGGTTTGTGGGCATTAAATATATTTTGGAAGAGGCGCCAAGGAAGTTTATGATTGGTAAGGAAACAGTGTTCTCGCCAAAGCTGTTCCTGCAGCAGCTTGTTTATACCCGAGATATACAGGATAAGGAAGCGGCGATAGATACTCTGCTAGGGGAAAAAGTAAGCAGCAATGATATTGAAGAATTTTTGCGTCAGGAAGTAATGAATTTCTTAAAAAATAATCCGGTGATTAAAAATGGAGGACGCTGATGAAGTTACCAGATAGTTTTGAGCGACTATTTAGGAATTATAACTTTTGCAAAATAGATACGGAAAAACATGAAAGAATGATTATTAAGACAACGCTGGTTCTCGGTACATGGGAGCAAATTTTGTGGCTTTTTGAATTCTACGGGAAAGATAAGATCGGTAATGTTTTTTGCGAGGATATAAACGGTTTGAGGGAATTGCCGGAACCGGTTGTTAACCTATGGGGATTGTTATTCCTGGATGAACACCAAAATGCTAATGAGTTGGAAGGACGAGGGGCAGAGAGCAAGCTGAAAAAATGGAGTTGTCGACGCCGGGTACCGGTTACTGATGCGGTATATTCCTAAATTTATCATATTGACGAAGTGGCGTTAATAACATTACCAACCGGGCTTTCCCCCCATACTGTGCAAAATATTGAGTAATGTGCGGATCTCTCAATGGAAACCCTGTTTTAGAGAAAATCTGAGCAAAATTATGACTTTTGAGTGGATTTTATTGAAGTAAAACTAATTTTCCATGCAAATCTGTGCAAATCTTTGAGTAGTGTGTGGAATTAATCCATATAATTCCACTATTATTGCACAAAACTAAGATTTTTGCTCACTTTGCAGCAAATTGAATGTGACGAATTTCTATTTTGAGAGCGATGAGGCCTATGTACACCTTTATCCCTTCACCCCAATGTGCGCGCAACGAAACCATCCCCTGCGGAGGCCGTTGTTGCCGACCATCAGTTAGCAAAAATATGATATTCATTTTTGTATGTACGGAGGCAGGCAGCATCCATCAAATAAATGGAATGGAAGTTGGGGAAGTTTGAACAATATTTTTAAGAGTTTGTCGAGCTTTGATTTTCACGATCTAGAGTATTTCACCCTTTTTTGAGTATTTTTGATAAGAGTTAGCGGTAAAAAGGTTATTGGATGGAGAGACGTTATTATTTACGCGAAAAGGGGGTACGGTAAATATGAGTAAAAAGGTACCTGATTTTAGAACTGAGGAAGAAGAAGCCCGTTTTTGGGATGAACACGACACTACAGAGTTTATTGACGATTTTGAGACGGTAGAAATTGAACTTTCGCCGGAATTAGAAGATAAAATTATAGGCCATAGTTGAATGGAAGATAATGCCATTGGCCTACCGCACGCTGATTCGGACTTAGATCTATATGTTGTCATGCCCGATAATGTTAACATCAGGGAAATTGGCGCGATGGGACAGCAAATCAACCAGGTAACGGTCGCCAACCCGATCAAAGAAAAAGATTCTGTTGACGACAAACTGGCTATCATGGATATCGTGGCTAAGGCGGACGACGGTCGGCAGTTGACAATCGAGATCCAAGTAGCCAATGAACACAACATGGAGAAGCGGGCGCTCTACTACTGGTCGATGCTCTTTGCCTCCCAGATGCATATAGGAATGCCTTGTGAGGAATTAAAGAAGACGATCGGCATCAACATCCTTGACTACCGGCTCTGGAAGCAGACAAAAAGGTATCACACCCGGTTTCTACCTCTGGAACAATCCCATCAATCAAAAACTTTCCCTCCGGGATCAGGAGAACCGTCCACGTGATCCATTAATTTTCCGGCTTTTCTTTGGACTAATGATGCAATGCT
>DHAA01000036.1:6261-6404 GCA_002397275.1 Thermacetogenium sp. UBA4966
TGTCCGAATTCTGCCATTCTATCGGACACCCGCAAGGAGGGCAGGCCTTTGCCTTTGAGCCGTATTATAGCAAGGTCATAACCGTCAAGCAGATCAATATCCCGGCTGAATAAGCGTTGACCATCGCTGAAGGTAACCTCTAC
>DHAA01000086.1:0-2618 GCA_002397275.1 Thermacetogenium sp. UBA4966
GGGTTGGCTGAAATCTTCGTCATGGGGCCGGCTCGCACCCCGGGCTGCGGCGTTTTTCGCGGCATCCGGGAATTGAAACCCGGCCGCTGTTTAAGCTACGGGCGCTGCGGCATCCGCCGGCGCCGGTACTGGCAGCTGGAGAGCGCCCCTCATCATGACGACCTGGAAACAACCGCGGCCACAGTGCAAGAGCTGCTGCAGGACACAGTTGAGCGCCAGCTTGTGGCCGACGTGCCTGTCTGTGTGTTTCTCTCGGGAGGCCTCGATTCCAGCGCCATCACCGCCTTTGCTTCCCGCGCCTTCGCGCGGGAAGGAGAGCGCAGCCTGCACACTTATTCTGTTGACTATATCGGCAGCAGCGATTACTATCGGCCCAACGACTACGAAACCAACTCCGATAATCCGTGGATTGAAAAGGTCTCCAACTTTGTCGGTTCCGTACACCGTTCAATCTATATCGACAACCGCGACCTGGCGGCGGCCCTGGCAGCAGCGCTGCATGCCAGGGATCTGCCGGGCATGGCCGACGTAGACGCTTCCCTCTACCTCTTCTGCCGGGAGGTGAAAAAAGAGGCTACCGTTGCCCTATCCGGGGAATCGGCAGACGAGATCTTCGGCGGCTACCCCTGGTTTTACCGGCAGGACAGCCTGAACGCCTCCACCTTCCCCTGGATCCGCATGATCTCTAAAAGGATGCGGCTCCTCTCACCGGAACTGGTCGAGGAGATCAAACCCGAGAAATACCTGGAAGCGCGCTACGACGAAGCCCTGACAGAGGTCCCGCGCCTGGCGGGCGAGGAACCTCACGAGGCCCGGATGCGGGAGCTGCTCTACTTAAACATCAGCCGGTTTATGCCGATTCTGCTCGACCGCAAGGACCGCATGAGCATGTTCACCGGACTGGAGGTGCGCGTCCCCTACTGTGATCACCGCCTGGCAGAATATGTTTGGAACATCCCCTGGTCTATGAAGACCTGCAACGGGATGGCTAAAGGCATCCTGCGCCGGGCGCTGCAGGGGGTGCTCCCTGACGACGTTCTGGAGCGGCGCAAGAGCCCCTACCCGAAGACACATCACCCCGCCTACCTGCAAGCGGTACGCGCCCTCGCCCTGCAATTGCTGGACGATCGGTCATCCCCGCTGCTTCCCCTGATCAACGCTGCGGCCTTCCGCCGCGTCGCCCTCTCACAGCCGCAGGATTTCAGTGAACCCTGGTTCAGCCAGCTGATGGGTTTTCCGCAGCTCCTGGCCTACTACGTCCAGGTGGATATGTGGCTGCGGGCTTTTGGGGTGAGCATCTGCTGAATAAGCGGCGCCTATATGGATTTCCTCTTTACTCTGACATGTAAGAAAGAGGATATTTTCGAGAAACGTCGAAAAAACTAGATCAGGCAATTGAAATGATTGATAGCCCGATACTCTACCTGAAAGAAGGGAAAGCCGGTGCGCCTGGCCCTGGCTCAAATCAACCCTACGTTGGGAGACTTTGCAGGCAATCTGAGCAAAATCAACAGTTCAATAGAGCGTGCTGCAGGAACAGCAGCCGACCTGGTCTGTTTCCCTGAACTCGCAGTCACCGGCTATCCGCCGGAGGACCTGCTGCTCAAAACCAGCTTTCTCGAGTCTAACCGCCGGGCCCTGGCCGAGCTTGCGGCAAACACCAGGGATCTCGATCTGACGGTAGTGGTGGGGTTTGTCGACCTTGAGGAAGGTGAAATCTACAACGCCGCGGCGGTCATCCACCGCGGCAGCGTCTGCGCTGTTTATCACAAAATCTTCCTTCCCAACTACGGGGTTTTCGACGAAAAACGCTACTTCCGGAGCGGCGATAACGGGCTGGTCTTTACCTGCAGCGGGGTAAATGTGGGAATCACCATCTGCGAAGACATCTGGCGGCCGCTCGGGCCCGCCGTCCTGGAAACGCGTCAGGGCGGGGCGCAGGTCATCCTTAACCTGAGCGCATCCCCTTATCATAAGGGTAAACAACAGCAGCGGGAAAAGATGATGTCTGTACGCGCCGCGGACAACATCAGTTTTCTGGGTTATGTCAATCTCGTCGGGGCACAGGATGAACTGGTCTTTGACGGGAATAGCCTGATCATTGACGAACAGGGCTGCATCATACGGAAAGGGCTCGCTTTTCAGGAAGACCTGCTGGTGGCTGATCTTCAGACAGAGAAAGTTCTACGCACCCGCATCCATGGCATCAGAAAACGGGAATACTGGATGTTGCCTGAAGTCCCCGCACAAGTGCAGAAGGTTTTTGTCTCCGGTCATAACGCCAGGGTTTACCCCCCTCTGGAGGAGGCAAAGACCCCGCAGGCGCCTCTCGCTGGACAATGTGAAGAGGCCGAGGTCTACGCTGCCCTGCTTTTAGGAATTCGGGATTATATGAATAAGAACGGTTTTCTCCGCGCCTTTATCGGGTTAAGCGGTGGGATCGACTCTGCCCTCACGGCTGTCGTCGCCTGCGACGCCCTGGGGCGCGAGCGCGTCAGCGGAGTCTTCATGCCCTCCCCCTTCACCTCCCGGGAGAGCAGAGAGGACAGCGAACAGCTTGCCGCCAACCTGGGGATTCAGCTGTTAGATATCCCCATCAAAAGAATCTACGAGGCTTA
>DHAA01000086.1:2969-12625 GCA_002397275.1 Thermacetogenium sp. UBA4966
GGGGACATGGCCGGGGGCTTCTCCGTTCTCAAGGATATACCCAAGACATTGGTTTACCGGCTCGCCCGCTATCGGAACCAAGCCGGCGGTAAATTGCTCATCCCGCAACGGGTCATAGAAAAGGCGCCCACCGCGGAACTGCGGCCCAACCAGAAAGATGAAGACGACCTCCCGCCCTACGCCATCCTCGACCAGATCATCGAAAAGTACGTGGAACAGGACTTCAGCGCCGGGGAAATCATCTCGCAGGGAATCGACCCGGCCTATGTGCAGAAAACCGTCGTCATGATCGATCGCAACGAATACAAACGCAGGCAGGCCGCTCCGGGTGTGAAGATCACTCACCGGGCCTTCGGCAAGGACCGGCGCATGCCTATTATCAACAAGTTCCGAGAACTATAGCAACAATTCTTAATTATTAGTATTTCTCTTGAAATACTTTTATTTATATATTACTATTATGATTGACCTTGTCCGGATGCAATTTGTTTAAGAGTTCCTGCATAGATCTGCCTCCGATAACAGTTATGCCGGGCAATTCCTGGATATTCCAAGCAAACCGAGGTGCGCTCCATGGTTGTTTATATCAACCCTAAATTAAATGAAATTCCCGTTTTATTTGTCGAAGCCGGGAACCTGACCATTAAAAGAAGACACCGGAAACTGGAAAGGCAGATCAAGGCCGAACTCCCTGCAATACTAAACTTAGACGGAAAACGCCGCCGTATTCTTGATTCATACGATCGCCTTCATGCCAGATTCAGTAATCAATCATTTCTCTCAGCTCCGCAGTATTTATTTAAATTTCTTGCTTCACACCAGCGATTAATGCAGATTAACGCCCTGGTAGATTTATATAACTTCATTTCCCTAAAATACTCGCTGGCCTTGGGCGCCCATGATCTGGCCAAAGTTGACGGCTTCTTCTCTTTCAATCTCACCGCCGGTTCTGAGATATTTTATCCCCTGGGTTCAGCGGATCCCTTATCTGTCTCGCCGGGGGAATACGCTTACATGGATGAGCGGGAAATCCTTTGCCGCCTGGATGTGAAGCAGTGCGAAAAAACCAAAGTGACCACCGAAACCGACAGTTGTATTTTTATAATTCAGGGAAACGCCGCCGCCCCGATCGAGCACCTGCACGCCGCGGCGAACGAGCTGATCGATCTCATCGGCGTTTACTGCCGGGGGGAAGCCCGCCTGGCAACGGTTCGCTTTGCTGATCCCAGAGCGGCACAACAGCCATCCGCGGCGGAGCGGGTCATTCCGGCGGCAGAAAGGCGCTAAAAAAGAGGTATATGAAAACAATAACAGAATCTTATATTATGTATAGTTATATTTATTAGCTATGGCGTTGCTTAATTTTTTCTGGGGAAGGAATATGTTATTTTGGATTTTGCTTTTATCGCCAAATACACTCCTATGTATGTTGCCCGCTAGAGTTTTCTCGCTCATATAACTCCCTCCCGTACAAATTCATACTTTAGTTTTCCGCTCTTCTTCCTTTTTTTATAAAATAAGAGGCTTCAAACAACTGATAAGCAGTCGCCTGAAGCCTCTGGTTTTCCAGTCGGCATACAGTAGCGGTAAAAATTTTGCCGAGAACAGAAGCCATAATCAATTCTTACTATTTCTATGTGTATTATATGGTATAGTTAAATATTACTGTAGCCTTTTCTAAATCGCTTGTCAAGGTAAAATTTTTTTGATGTGATGTTATTCTGATAAAATGTCACCTATGAGAAAGGAAACATTTAACACTACAAAATGGGGGGGGGAATTATACCAAATAAGGCGCTTCTGCAAACGGTATTTAGACCAAACCGCTTCAGGGTTTCTTCAGTGGCATACATTTTTCCACCGGTAGGCAATTTTTTACGCATCCAGAGCGGGAAACGAGATGGCATGTAACTCCTCTTTTCCATGAATAATTCGATAATGTTCGATATATTGCAACTTTAATTGCCTTTACTAATTTATAAGCCTAGTGAGGATAGATTGTCAATATCTCTTATCTTATCTATAATACACATCCGGCTGCCGGCATCATCCAATGGGTTATCCGCCGCTCCGCAGCCGGCAGTGAACAAAATGGGCGCCCCTTTCTTACATCCCCTCAACTTTATCAGCCGGCATCGCAGGTAAGGCTTCGTCTGCTGAAGGTTATAGGGATACCTGTTGCTTTAGCCTGACGCTTGATATTATTCATCAAGTTATGATTCAGAAAATCCCAAAAAAGAATCACCATATCTACATTTTTAGGAATAGACTTATTCTGAAAGGATTTATTGCGGCCATTCCAGTGTATTATTTTCTTGAACCCGTCCTTATGCAATTTATTTGGTATTCTACCCAAGCGGTCGGCGCCGACGATCAGCACGGTCACGATTCCCACATCCTCTTTCCAACGATCGCAGCAGCTCGCTGGCCAAGAAAAAAAGAAAAGGCCCTGGAATAGTATTGAATAATATTCCGGGCCTCCGGTTTATCCGGTCAGCTTGGCAATCAAGCACGTTCCCTGGATAACTTTTTCTGGATCTGCTCTTCAGTTTTCCATGAGGAACAATAACATAGTAAAATAATATGTTTAATATACTTTAAATTTATTATAATGGTCGTTATTTTATGTGTCAAGTGAATAAAATATTTTAAAATAAAATCTTTTTTACCCGTCAAGCGCCCGGGCCAGATCCTCTTCTAAGTCTTCATAATCCTCCAGGCCCACCGAGAGGCGCACCAGATCCCCTGTCAAGCCGAGTTTGCGGCGCATCTGCTCGGGCAGGGCGCTGTGCGACATGGTCGCCGGAAGGGAGACGATGCTCTCCACCGCGCCCAGGCTGGAGCCGATGACCGGCAGGCGCAGCCGGTTGATGAAGCGGCGCGCCTGCTCTTCGCTCTGCAGCCGGAAGGAGAGGAGGCCGCCCCCCCCGGAAGCCTGCGCATGATGGATCTCCCGGCCAGGGTGGCCTGGCTGCCCGGCATAATAGACGTCGACCACCTGCGGGCGTTCGGCCAGCCAGCCGGCCAGGAGCGAGGCGGTTTTCTGCTGCTGGTCCATGCGCACCTTTAAGGTTTTTAAACCCCGCAGCAGCAACCAGCAGTCATGCGCACCCAGCACCGCGCCGGTGCAGTTTTGAATGAAACCGATCTCTTTCCCCAAGCGCTCGTTCCCGGTCACCGCCACCCCTGCCAGGCAGTCGCTGTGCCCGCTCAGATACTTGGTGGCGCTGTGGACGACGATATCGATCCCCAGCTCAAGCGGGCGCTGCAAGTAGGGGGACATCAAGGTGTTGTCTGCAATGGTGGTAATGCTGTGCTCTCTGGCTAAAGCTGCCACCGCCTTCAGATCCGTTATCTTCATCAAGGGATTGGAGGGGGTCTCCACATAGATGCCCTTTGTTTCCGGTTTGATCGCCCGCCTGATTTCATTCAGGTCCGCTGCGTTGACCAGCTCCGCCTGAATTCCGAAGCGCGGCAGAAGCCGCTGCACGAGGCGGAATGTCCCTCCGTAGATTTCCTGCGCCACTATAATATGGTCTCCCGCCGCGAAGAGGCAGAAAACCGCGGCAATAGCCGCCATGCCGGAAGCAAAGGCAAATCCGTACTTTCCCCCCTCCAAAGCGGCGGCCGTTTCCTCCAAGACCGCGCGCGTCGGGTTCCCGGATCTGGTATATTCCCATTTTCCAACGGTGTCCAGGTCCTTCTGCGCAAAGATCACGCTCTGATAGATGGGAGTGCTCACCGCTCCCGTGGCTTCATCAATTTCATTGCCGGGATGAATAAATTTTGTGCCCTCGCCCATAGAATTCCCTCCTGGTTTGAATTCGTCGTTAAAAATGCAGAGCCTGGCCGAGATCATCCTCCAGGTCGTCGGGATCCTCCAGACCTACGGAGAGCCTGAGCAGGCGCTCGCTTATTCCCAGCTTTCTCCGCATTTCTACGGGAATATCCGCGTGCGTCTGGGTTTCCGGATAGGTGATCAGGGACTCCACTCCCCCCAAGCTTTCCGCATAAGAAATTATTTTCAGCTTTTCCAATACGCCGGCAACCATCTCTCTCGAACGGACTTCAAAAGAGAGCATCGCTCCAAACCCATCCGACTGTTCTTTACAGAGATCGTGTCCGGGGTGAGCGGGCAAACCGGGGTAATAAACTTTCGTTACCGCAGGATGGCTTTCCAGAAACCGAGCGAGGCGGACGGCTGTACGCTGAGACCATTCCAGCCTGGCGGCGAGAGTCTTGAGCCCCCGCAGCAAGAGCCAGCAGTCCTGGGGCCCCGGAATGGCGCCCGCGGCATTCTGAATAAAGACGAGCTTTTCCCCGAGTTCCTCGCTCCCGCTGACAACCAGCCCGGCGACCACATCGTTGTGGCCGCCGATGTATTTGGTGGCGCTGTGTATCACCAGATCCGCTCCGCATTCCAGGGGGCGCTGCAGGTAAGGAGTGAAAAAGGTGTTATCAACGATAGCCAGCAGGCCGTGTTGCCTGGCGAGCCGGACAATCTCCTGCAGATCCGCGATTTTCATCAGCGGGTTTGTCGGCGTTTCCACAAAAATCGCCCTGGTTTGCGGGGTAATACAGGACGCCGACGATTCTAGATCCGTTAAATCACAAAAACTAAAGTTCAGGCCGTTGGCGGTACAGATTGTTGTCAACAGGCGGTAAGTGCCGCCGTAGAGATCATCTGAGACAAGAAGATGATCTCCCGGCTGGAAAAGCTGCATGAGCGCCGCCACGGCGGCCATTCCGGAGGCAAAGGCAATCCCGCGCTTCCCTCCCTCCAGGCGGCAGATGCCGTCCTCCAGGGCCTGCCGCGTCGGATTGATCGTCCGGCTGTAATCATACCCTGTGCTGCGGCCCAGTCCGGGGTGACGGAAAGTCGAAGTCTGGTAAATCGGCATGCTGATTGCTCCCGTCGCCTCGTCGCGGCCGACGCCCAACTGAACAAATTTGGTAGCCAATCTCATATTGATCACCTCTCAAAAAACTTCATTTGAACTTCCCGTGCGATACCCGTCCGCATCCAAAGCAACATAAGTAAAGCCGCAGGATTTGACCTCCCGAGAGAGCAGGCGCAGCATAGCCGTATTCAATACCTTGGGCAGATCGCCCTCGCCAACCTCGATCCTGGCCAAAGAGCCGTGGTATCTCACCCTTACCTGGGAAAGCCCCAGATCGGCAAGCCTGGCTTCCGCCTGTGCGATCATGTTCAGCTTTTCCGAGGTCAGCGCCTCCCCGTAGGGTATGCGGGAGGCCAGACAAGCAGCGGCCGGTTTGTTCCAGTTATCTAAACCGAGAGCTTTTGCCAGCCGGCGAACCTCCTTTTTATTGATACCGCAGTCCAGCAAAGGACTTTTTACCATCTCGAAGCTGCGGGCGGCTTTCATGCCGGGGCGATAATCATTTTCATCAGATTTGTTCGTTCCCACCAGCACCCCCCGGTACCCCTCCCGGCGGGCGCTCCCGGTCAGCAGTTCAAAGGTATGGCTTTTACAGAAATAACAGCGATCAGGCGGGTTGGCAGCGATCTCCGCCTCCTGAAGCTCGTCGGTTTCAATAACTCTATGCGGGGCATGGAGCTTTTTGGCCAGGTCAACGGCGGCTTCCAACTCCCTCTGAGGCAGGAGAGGAGAAGATACTGTCGCCGCCAGCACATTCCGCTCCTGCAGGCTGTCCAGGGAGACCTTGAGCAGGAGTGAACTGTCCACCCCCCCGGAAAAGGCCACAATTACCCTCTGCAAACCGGCTATGTATTGAGTAAGGCGGGCATGTTTTTCCTTCAGCTGATCCATCAGGGCAACACTCCTCACTGATTATGATTACCGGATTCTTTCCGGGTTAAAGATGCGCCGCTTTATGAACAGGCAAACCACATAACAAGCAGGGCAACCCCGTTTATAAACGAAAAATCGGCTGCTCCTGCCTTTCTACTCAAAGAGATCTGTGCTCAGGTAGCGCTCGCCTGTATCCGGCAGAATGGTCACCAGCACCTTGCCTGCGTTTTCCTTGCGCCGTGCTAATTCTTGTGCGGCAAAAGCCGCGGCGCCCGACGAAATACCGACAAGAAGTCCCAGCGTGCCGGCCAGAAGGCGGCTGGTTTTTGCCGCGTCCTCAGATGTTACCGTGACAATTTCGTCTACAAGCGATAAGTCGAGCACATCCGGAACAAAACCTGCCCCCAGCCCCTGGATCCTATGAGGGCCCGGATTCCCTCCCGATAAAATCGGCGATTCCGCAGGTTCCACGGCTATGACCTTGAGGGCATCCTTGCGCGGCTTGAGAGCCTCGGCAATCCCGGTAATCGTTCCGCCGGTGCCTACCCCGCCGATGACGAAGTCTACCTTGCCCTCGGTGTCATCCCAGATCTCCACAGCGGTCGTCTCCCTGTGGATCGCCGGATTCGCCGGATTCTTAAACTGCTGAGGGATAAAGGAGTTGGGAATCGCTGCGGCCAATTCTACCGCTTTTTCAACCGCCCCGGTCATCCCCTCGACGCCGGGGGTCAGGACCAACTCAGCGCCATAGGCCTTCAGTAAATTGCGGCGCTCGATGCTCATCGTTTCCGGCATTGTTAAGATCAGCCGGTAGCCGCCGGCGGCGCAGACAAAAGCCAGCCCCACTCCCGTATTGCCGCTCGTCGGCTCAATGATTGCCGTATCCTTGTTGATCAGCCCTTTTTCTTCGGCATCCTTGAGCATAGAGTAACCGATCCTGTCCTTAACACTGCCCGCGGGGTTAAAATATTCCAACTTCCCCAAAATGCATGCTCCATTATCATTTTCCAGGGATTTCAGTCGCAGCAGAGGGGTCCCGCCAATAAGGTCTGTCAGGCTTTCATAGAAACGCATTAAAACATTCCTCCCTTAGTTATATAAATGCTAAGTTTTATTTTATCTTATTTTAGTATTTAACTAGGGATACTAATCTTCCTGCAAATTATAGATTCAGGCGCTTGCTGTGTCAATAGCAAAATAAACGCTCCGAAGCTTTGCTTCACTTTGCTTCACCATCAAATGGATGAAAATAGCTAAACATTGCTTTCAGGGGAAGTAGCCGGATGGATTCCAGCGAAGCGACCATTATGGAGTTCCGGGTAACGGCATCAGGCGTAGCGATGATACCGGTTAATTTGGAAGTTGGAGGTCAGAGGTTGGAGGTTAGAAACGTCTTTTCCAACTTCTAACCTCAGACATCACACATCCAGTCATAATAGGGAGCGAGCGGAATCCAGCGGGCTGTTTCGCGATAATTGAGTAGCTTTTATTTTCAAGATAGGATACGAGAGGTAAGGGGGATGGGGGATGGGTGACGGAGAGCGGCGCCCATGATATAATTTATAGGGCGCAGCAACAGGAGCAAGGGAGCGGTCATCGATAATCCTACCGGCGGTCACTTTTCGCCTGCCGATTCCGGCGGTTGTTACAGGGAGGGATGAGAGGTGGAGAAGCGCGACAAAGGAAAAAAGAAGGCGGGACGAAGCATATGGTCGCAGGTGCTTTTGGTAATCTGCCTGGCAGTGATGGCAGTAAGCGGGTATATGCTCTATGCCCAACTGGCCGAATACCATGCCGGCAGAGTATCATATGATAAACTGGCGCAGGAGATCAACCCGGAAAAGGCAAAGACAGAGTGGCCGGACGTAGATTTCGACAGCCTGAAAGCCATAAATCCGGATATCGCCGGCTGGCTGATCTGCGAAGATACATCCATTAACTACCCTGTGGTACAGGGGCGGGATAATTCCTACTACCTGAATCATTTATTCGACGGCACAGTGAACAAAGCGGGCTGCCTGTTCATAGACTACCAGAATACCCCCGGCTTTGCCGATCAAAATACCATCATCCACGGACACAACATGAAAAACAAAACGATGTTTTCCGCTCTGACGAAATATAAAGACCAGGAGTTTTATGAAAAACACCGGCGCATGAAACTGCTGACAGAGGAGAGAAATTATTTCATAGAGCTTTTTGCCGGATATGTAACCGATCAACAGGATAACGCTTGGCAAATCGGGTTCGCCGATGAAGACGGATTCAAAGCCTGGATCAAGCAAGCGGTCGCCAGGTCTACATTCCGGAGCGACGTAGCTGTCGGCGCGGAGGACCGTGTTGTTACGCTTTCCACCTGTTCTTATGAGTTTGATGATGCGCGCTATGTCCTTTTTGGGAAATTGGTCCCAGTTGATGCCGCATCCTAGACCCTCCCGTTATCCTTAACCGCCTCCGCATCACCGCCCTTCCCTGTCATTTTATGGTACGGAAACCAGGGGTCCTATCTTTAACCATAAATTATGAAGAAAAAGAAGGACTTTAGTCAGTTGGTGTCAAACCATATTTTTATACTAAAATATGGGGGTGATTAACTGTTGCATTTTTGCAGAAAAAAGTTTCTACCGGCTATCGGCGCCGTGCTGATCTGCGGAATGCTCTTCCCGGGGATCTCAGAAGCCGCCTCTTACACCGTTAAAAGCGGCGACTGCCTCTGGACAATCGCAAATCGGTACAAGACCACGGTAGCCAAGCTGCAGCAGCTCAACAACATCTCGGGTTCGTTAATCTTCCCGGGACAGACGCTCAAGGTGAGCGGCGAACAGGCTCAGAACCCAGCGCCGGCACCGGCGCCGTCAACGCCTGCTCCCCAGCCAAGCGCTCCCAGCAGCGCTACTTACACCGTTAAAAGCGGCGACTCGCTCTGGGCTATCGCTAATCGCTACAGCACGACCGTAGCCAAGCTGCAGCAGCTCAACAACATCTCGGGTTCGTTAATCTTCCCGGGACAGGTGCTCAAGGTGAGCGGCGGACAGGCTTCGCCAACCACGCCCAGCCGCGGCGGCAACTCCGATAAGATCATCCAAACAGCCAACCGCTTCCTGGGGGTCCCCTATGTATATGGAGGCATGTCCCCGTCAGGATTTGACTGCTCCGGTTTTGTAAAGTATGTGTATTCCTTAAACGGGATCACTCTCCCGCGCGTGGCCTGCGACCAGGCAAATGCCGGGACTAAAATAAGGAGCATGTCGCAACTGCAGCCGGGAGATCTTGTATGTTTCTCCTGCAACAGAAACGGCTATGTTGATCATATCGGCATCTATCTCGGAAACAATCAGATCGCCCACGCCAGCAGCAGCTCTCGTTCTATTGTTGTTTCTTCACTGAGCGGCAGCTGGTACATCCAAACATTTGTTCACGGTGTCCGCGTTTTGTAGACGTTAAGTCATTCGGGCATGCGGACGAAACATTGTTTTAAGAATAACGACCAGGCTCACATCCAGCGGAGTCCTGGCCGTTATTCTTTTTCACTGAATAAAGACTTAATATAGTAGTAATATACAGAAGAAAGATTATCCCTACAATAAGAAACGGCGATCATCATCTTCTACATTGGACCTCATATCGCCGCTCCTCAAAAAATGATAATGGAAGGTGATAACCCATCAAACAGATTAAAGCAGCATTGCGGATAATACATCTTTTCGTCGGTATCGGCGCCTTATTTGGCGGAACGGCCGGAATATTAAGCCCGGATGGAAGCGCGGTGGGAATGAACGCCGCTCAGGCACTGAAAAACGGCCCCTTTACCGATTTATTAATACCGGGAATTTTCTTGTTCACCGTCCTGGGGCTGGGCAATATAATCGCCTATATCACTGC
>DHAA01000089.1 GCA_002397275.1 Thermacetogenium sp. UBA4966
TGCCAGAAAACGTCCATAAACGGCACGATCCCCAGGATATTGACGCGGCCGCGCTTTTTCTCCGCATTCCTGCTTACAAAATTGCGGAACAGAGACTGCATGACCAGATCATACCCGTAGTAGGAATCTCCTTTAAAGCCCCCCGTTTCGACAAAGATGATCTCTACGCCCTGCTCCTGAAACTCAGTGACCACAGCGCGGATGTCGTCTCCGATCACCTCGGTCACACAACCGGTAAGGACGAAGTAAAGCTCGGCCTCGATGACCTCCAGGGTATTGCGGATCTGCTCCCGCAGGCGATCGCCGCCCCCGAAAACCACATCCTTTTCCTGAATATTGGAGCAGGGAATGCTCAAACCGCCGCAGTAACCGCCCAGCTGCAGACCGCCGCCCCCGTTCTGGGCCCAGATGATATTCCCGACGCACCCCTGAGCGGCATGCACCACCGGCGCTGCGCCCGGCAACGCCGTAACCGTGGTCATCGCCCCGCCGAGGGCGCAGAGATAACGCGGCCTTTCGATGAATTTAGCCAATTCTACGCCCCCCCTCTGGCTTTGATATATTTGTAAGGATCGGATTGATACCACGATCTCTTATAAGGCAGACGCAGGTATTTGCTGATATTCTTATTGAAAGCGGGGTTTTTCAGCTGACGGTACAGCCGCCGTGCTATTTCGTAAGCCCCCTGGTAGCCGATGTAGCTGAGCCCCGTGTTATAGATAACATGAGTGGGAATGCCCAGCTTAGCCGCGGTGGCGTTGCCGCACCAGTGGCCGAGAAAGAGGTCGGGCTCGGTTCTCTGCAGCAGGTTGGCCTCTTCAAAGGGTTGGGCGTTGGCCACATTGAACTGAAAATCAGCCCCAAGGGCAGTCAGTTTCTCGTACTCCGGCTCCGCGAACTCGTCATGGTGGAAGGAGCGGATCGCCGCCACCTCGAACCCCAACTCCGCCAGCAGCTTGGCGGTGGCCAGGGCGCGGAATTCCCCGGCGTTGATAAAAACCTTCTTCCCGGCAAAGACGGGTTTAAATTCCTCCAGCGCGCTCTCCAATTCCCGCTCCTCCTGAGAGATCAGTTTCTCCGCCTGTTCTTCCCGATGAAAGAAAGAGGCCACATCGCGCAGCCAGGCGCCGGTGTTCTCAATGCCGATCGGCATGTGTCCGATGATATACGGGATCCCGTATTTTTCCTCCAGGTGTTTCAGCAAGTAATCGTCATGCGTGGGACAGGTGCTGACCGACAGAGCGGCCTGGGTAATCCTGTACATCTCCTCCGGGTCGGCAAACACCGGAAAGATATTGACCTCCAGCTCCAGGGCGCGCAGCAGCCGCGTCAGTTCCAGTTCGTCCACTCGGCCCATGGAGGAAACGTTCATCAGATTCACCGTGCGGCTGCGGATGAAGTCCTCTCTCAGATCGTCAAGCTCGTCAGGTATCACCGGAAGGTACTCCTCGGGCTCTTCCAGCAGGCGGCGTCCCACGGCATGGTACACAGCGTCATAAGCCGTCGCCCAGATCTTGGTCTTAAAGCCTTCGCAATGCACCGGCAGAACCCTGGCGCTTACCAGGGGCTGCACCCGCTCCGCTACCCCGTCGACGTCGTCTCCGATAATGCCGGGCACACAGCTGGCCACCACCAGGATTACCGCCGGCCGGTAACGCCTGTCGGCTTCCCTGATGGCCTCCTCCAGCTTGGCCTCCCCCCCGTTGATCACATCTGTCTCATTGAGAGCGGTGGAGAGCCAGACAGCATCGCGCACCTGGCCGCTGCGCTGCTTGCTTCCCGAACGTACATTTGCGTTCTGGGAATGCGCGCAGGAGCCGCAGCCGATAGCGCCGTGCAGCAGCACTACGCTGTCGGGAAAGGTGTTCATGATCGCCAGAGCAGGCAGCAGCAGGCAGATGGAACCCTGAGCGAAGGCACGCTCCCCATCGTTCAGG
The DNA here is from genome assembly GCA_002397275.1 of Thermacetogenium sp. UBA4966. GTDB lineage: Bacteria > Bacillota > DSM-12270 > Thermacetogeniales > Thermacetogeniaceae > Syntrophaceticus. The sequence goes on from DHAA01000089.1 coordinate 1,938, forward strand.
CAGCAGCCCTTTGTTCTCCCGGCTATACCGCAGATAGTGCCTCCATAAGCGATACAGGCCTTGAGACGATCCTCGCGCTTGGGAGGCTCCCTGTGTTCAAAATAACTCAATTATCTCTCTCCCCTCATTTCTGCAATTCGTTTCTACAATAAATAGTTTAAACCGGTCTCGATCATCGCCCTGACATTCTCGACGGGAACGCTGGTAGAAAGGTCGCAGCCCGGCATCAGTATGTAATTGCCGTCCCCTCCCGCCTTCTCAATACAGGTCCGGGCGACAGCGGCTACCTCTTCCGGTGAAGCGTCGACCAGCACCCCCGCGGGGTTTATGTTGCCGGCAAAGGCCATATACGGCCCCACCGTCTCCCTCACCTGAGCCAGGTCTACCTTGTAATCCACGGAAAGCGCATCGGCCGAGATACCGGGGATTAGATCCAGGCAATCGGTAATGTCCCCGCAGATATGCAGCAGGGTTAAGGCGCCGCTGTCCTTAATCCGCTTCAGGATCTTTGCCGTATAGGGCACGGCAAAATCACGGAAGTGCTCGCGGGAGATCAAGTCCCCGGAGGACGTCGGCTCGGCAATAGAAATAATAAGCGCTCCGGCTTTGATAAAGGGTTCATAATAGCGAAACGACACCTCGACCGCGAACTCCAGCACAGCGTGTACAGAGGCCGGATCCTTGTACAGGCAGCGCATCATCCTCTCCACCCCGAAAAACTGGGCGGCCAGGGTAAAGGGCCCCCACCCGCAGGCCCCGACAAGGGTGTGCTCCCCGATAGCCCTGCTGACCAGGGCGGCGGTTTCCCAGACGTTCCTGATCCCTTCATCTTCTTCCAGCCGGTTGACGTCAACCCTGTCGACATCCGCGGCGCTTTTTAATAAAGGCTCCTGAACATCCATGGCGCCTTTTACCCGGAATTTGATCTTGCCGCCCAGGGCGCGTACCGGCAGGTTGTTATAACCTGAGCCCGCCCAGACAATGTCGGATTTGATGCTCTCGTTTGCGCGGACGATAATCTCCGCGGCCAAAGCCGCATCATTCAAAACGTTCTCCAGAGTCAGGCCCCTTTTGTTAAAGGTCCAGGCGCCCCCGGAAAAGACCGCTACCGGAAGCCGCTCCGGCTTTTGACCATTGACGGCCCTCAGCACAATTTCCTTCGCTTTCATTCAAATAGCCCCCCTGTCAGCCGCAAAGTCTTTGTGGCAATATCAGATATTCGCAGCCGCTCCCCGTACTTCGCCCGCCTCCACCGCGAGGAGATGGTCCGCCCACTCGGCCGCCCACTCGCGCAATTCTTTGATTTCCAGAGGAGATGGCGCTTTTGATTCCGTATGTCCGGCGATTTTATCCGCCAGCCGGGTATAGATCTTGGCCTGTTCGGAATCAGGCGCAGCCTCGATGGTAGTCTTACCCTGCAGTTCGCTCTGGGTAACGGTCACCGACCTGGGGATGTATTCGATCACCCGGGTGCTGGTCTTTTTGACAAAATCATCGATAATCTCTCTGGCATACGGGGCGTTGACCGAATTGGCGATCACTCCCCCCAACAGGGCGCCGCCGGAGTTGGAATATTTTTTAATACCTTTGAACAGGTTGTTGGCTGCATAAATTGCCATGAAGTCACCGGAAGAAACCGTAAAAACATGTTCGGCAATGCCCTCACGGATCGGCATGGCGAAACCACCGCAGACAACGTCGCCGAGCACGTCATAAAGAACAAAATCCAGCTCCAGTTCTTCAAAAACATTCAGCTGCTTTAAAAGCTGGACCGCGGTGATGATCCCGCGGCCGGCGCAGCCAACCCCCGGAGCGGGGCCGCCCGATTCCACGCAGTAAACCCCGGCAAAGCCTTGAAAAATCACCTCCTCCGGCTGGACAGCGTTCTTTTCCCGCAGCGTATCTAATACGGTAGGGATGTACTTGCCTCCCCGCAAGGTATTGGTGGAATCGCTTTTCGGATCGCAGCCGAACTGCATCACCTTGTACCCGGCTTTGGCCAGGGCGGCGCTGATGTTGGAAGTAGTTGTGGACTTGCCGATCCCCCCCTTTCCGTAAATGGCGATTTGCTTGATTTTGTTGCTCACTCCCATTCCTCCT
>DHAA01000116.1:0-490 GCA_002397275.1 Thermacetogenium sp. UBA4966
GGAATACCGCGCCATATTTATTATGTCTTTATCTCCAATTATACATGAAAAACTCCTTTTTTGTTGATTATTAAAGGGCCGCTCTATAGATTCCGGCGATCTCCTCTACGGTCGTATCCCTCGGATTTGTGATCAGGCAGACATCCTCCGCCGCGGCCTTGCTCAAATCGAGGATGTACTCCTCCTGCAGACCAATCTCCGAAAGACTTTTTTTAGCGCCGATATCCCGGCAAAGGCGTTCCACAGATTCAATCGCCTTTTCCGCGGCATCCCTGGCGCTGAGCCCTTCGATATTTTCGCCCATCGCCTTGGCGATATCGGCATAGCGTTCCATACAGGCGATCATATTGAAGCGCATCACATGGGGAAGCAAAATGGAATTAACCTCTCCGTGGGGGAGATTCAAAAGACCTCCCAGCGGGTGCGCCATGGCATGAACCGCTCCCAGGATGGCATTGGACATGGCGACCCCCGCCAGGAGGCTGGCCAT
>DHAA01000116.1:781-4162 GCA_002397275.1 Thermacetogenium sp. UBA4966
GTGATCGGTGTGGCTGCAACCGAAACATAGGCCTCAATAGCATGAGTGAGGGCGTCGATCCCCGTGTTTGCCGTCAGCCGGGCATCTTTCGTGCTCAACAGAATAGGGTCGATGATGGCGATATCCGGCACCAGAGATTTTGACCCAATCGTCATCTTGACTTTTCGCTGCGTATCAACGACAATAGTAAACTGTGTCACCTCTGCCGCCGCTCCCGCGGTCGTAGCCACACAGATCAGCGGGGGGAGAGGCTTGGCGATCTTGTCCACGCCTTTATAGTCATGGATCTTGCCCCCATTGGTGGCCAGAATGGCGACCGCTTTCGCCGCGTCGATGGCGCTTCCGCCGCCTACCGCCACGACGGCGTCGCACCCTGCCTTCAGGTACAATTCCTTGCCGTGGTCAACTTCAAAATCCTTGGGGTTTTCGGTAGGTTCGGTCCAGACATTGTACTCCAGGCCGACATCTTTTAAAAACTTAACGGCCTGGTCAATCCAGCCGGCGTTCAAAACCCCTCGATCACTGACGAGAAAAACCCTTGTCGCTCCTAAGCGGCGGGCGCTCTCCCCGATGAGGTTTAACGTGCCCCTTCCAAAGATAATTTCCGGAACCATGAACTTGAATATTTCCATATCTATTGCCCCCAATTTTAGAGTTGCAAACCATTTTTTAATTTTTCTTGATCAAACGACGAATATCCTTTTTCAGCCGGCGGTTTTCAAAAAAAACGCCCGGCAAGGCGGAATCCCATGCCGGACGTTTAATAGCCGTTAATTTAAGCTAAAGGAGCCATACTGTCTTCAAAAATACCCCTGACGACTTTTTCCGTCGCTTTGATGGGTGCAATACCCAGCAAGCCGTCGAGAGAGGGCGTATTAAAGGCGAGGTGCACCAGTTTGTCAATGTCTTTTTCCGTGTACCCCATATCCTGCAGCTTTTCAGTGACGCCGGAAGCAAACAGCCACTGCTCCACGCCGACCGCGCACTCCTCAGCCTCGCCGGGAACCCCTTGCAGGCCGGGAACGATAGGCTCGTAGATGGCGGCCAATATCTCCGGTACAGCGGGATAGGTATACTTGATAACAGCCGGAAGCAGCATAGCCAAACCAAGGCCGTGAGGCAGGTCCGGCTTAACCGCGCTCAGCGGATGCTCCATGGCATGTGTAAAGTGCAGCAGGCCGTTGTCGAAGTCAATACCTCCGATCATGGAAGCATAGAGGAGATAGTACCTTGCCGTCAGATCATCCGGGTGAGCGACAGCCTGCGGCATATAGCGCGCCACCAATCTCACGGTTTCTTTGGCCATCATCACCACATAGGGGTTGGTGACCAACGAGGTGCAGGCCTCGTTGACATGGTTCACCGCGTCGACCGCCGTATAGCGTGTCTGGTTCGCCGGCAGTTTAGTCATGACGGCCGGGTCGTCAATGGCAAAAACAGGATAGACACAGTCTACCGCCAGAGCCGGTTTGTATTCCTTCTCCGGAATGCTGGCCACGGCGAACCTGTCCACCTCGGTGCCGGTTCCATGGGTAGTGTTAATCGCTATGATGGGAACCGCTTTCTCCGCGTTGAATTTGAAGGTATAAAGGTCGCGGGCATTGTATTTGACGTTGTCCGGATGCAGGAGAACAGCGGCGCTCTTGCAGGTGTCGATGGGGCTGCCGCCGCCGATGCCGAATACCGCTTCGGCCCCTAAATCCTTGCCCATCTTCACCGCGGCGTCGATCCCGTCGACGGTCGGGTTGGGCACAACCTCATCAAACATGACCCAGGCGATCCCGCGCTTCTTCAAGGCGGGCTCCAAAACATCCCACACGCCTGTTATTTTGTAAACGATCTTGTCCGTACAAACGAGCACCTTATCGATGTCGTTCTTTTTCAGCCAATCGCAAATATCGTTAACTTTTTGCAAGGCCCCCACGCCGAAATAACAAAGGGTGCGCGAACGAATTTCCACTACCTGGTTAATGTTCATTTTTGTTTCCCACATAATCTCTCTCTGACCTCCTTGGTTTTGTTGATAAATAGTAACCTCTCCGAACGACTCTTATCCACCACCTCCCGATTTTAAACTGATACGGCATTATACGGAATATTTAAATTGCAAAAGGCATGCCAGACGCCTCTTCTTACTTAAATAATATTTATAATATTAGTATTATTGGCAGGAAACAGCTTGAATATCAATAATTCCATTTTAAAAGCACCTGCCGCAGATACGACAGGTGCTTACGCAATAACGTTAAATTCAACGAATTCCCGTTAAGTGAGTTCTTCTCTATGCAGAGAAACATCGTTCACAGCCGCGGCCAGCTTTCCCCTCCTGCAGCGCGGACATAAATTCTCACTGGAAATGTCGAATTCCAGCCGCCGCTGAACATGCTCAATTGCCGGCCGGGCGCCGTAATACTCCCCGCACTCCTCACAGCGGGACATCTGAAAAGATCTGTGCCAGATTTCCCTGCGCCCGTCCTCTTCCTTGAGCGGAATTGCCCCGGTGGGACAAATCTCGGCGCAGGCGCCGCACCCCACACAGTCCGGCGATCCCTCGTCAAAGGGGGTCGCTATCCTTTTGTCGATCCCCCTCAGCACAGCGGAAATGGCGTAGGCGCCCACCTTCTCGCAGGCCTTGACGCAAAGACGGCACATAATACAGCTCTCTGTGGGATCAGACGCCTCAATTTCACGGCAATCATACTCATGGAACAGTTTTTTCATCAGATCACTGTTCGGCGCACGCCTGTAGAGGAGCGTGACAATATTGCGCCTGATCTCCCTGACAGCCGGAGTATTTGTCCAGACATCGCTCTCTTCACTGAGCGGATAGGTACAGGAAGCCACCAGGCGTCTCCTGCCGCCGGCATCGATCTCCACCGTACAGAAACGGCAGACTCCCTGGCCGCCGAAGGCCTCGCTCCAGCAGAGGGTAGGGATCTCTATCCCCGCCCTTTTGGCGGCATCCATTATGGTTTCCCCGGGATCAACTTCCGTTTCTTTGCCGTCGATCCTGATCTTCACCGTTCCCACCCCCTATTTCACCTTAACCGCACGGAAATTACAGTTATTGATACACTCTCCGCACTTGATGCATTTAGCTATATTTATCTGATGCGCCTTTTTCTTCTCTCCGCCGATAGCCTCGGCCGGGCACCTCCTGCGGCAGCGGCCGCAGCCGGTACACAGTTCGGGGTCAATATAAAACTCGGTCAGCTTTTTGCATACGCCGGCAGGACACCTGTGATTGCTGATGTGCTCCAGATACTCATCCCGGAAATAGCGCAGTGTGGAAAGCGCCGGATTAGGGGCCGTTCTCCCCAGGGCGCAAAGGGATGCCTGCTGAATAGTCTTACTCATAGATTCCAGGAGCTCGAGATCATC
>DHAA01000116.1:4429-9220 GCA_002397275.1 Thermacetogenium sp. UBA4966
ACGCATTTGCCGCAGGACTCGCCGGCCAGAAAGTGGACATAGTAGCGCGCCACCTCCACCATACAGGTGCGGTCATCCATAACGATCAAACCGCCCGAACCCATCATCGATCCGGCCTGGGTGAGAGTATCATAATCCACGGGGAGGTCGAGCAGCTTCTCCGGGATACACCCCCCGGACGGCCCCCCGGTCTGTACGGCCTTGAAGCGGCGGCCCTTTTGAATGCCGCCCCCGATTTCAAAGATAATCTCCCGCAGAGTGGCGCCCATCGGCGCCTCCACAAGGCCTGTGTTGACCACCTTCCCTACCAAAGAGAACACCTTTGTTCCTTTGCTTCCCTCGGTACCGATGGAAGCGAACTTTTCAGGGCCCGCGTTGATAATAACCGGTATATTGGCCCAGGTTTCCACATTATTGATCACCGTAGGCCGTCCCCACAGTCCCCTTTCGGCAGGAAAGACATATTTGTCCCGGGGCTCGCCGACATCCCCCTCAATCGAGCTGAGCAAGGCTGTCTCCTCACCGCAGACAAAGGCGCCGCCGCCGCGCACGATCTCTATGTCAAAGGACAGCTCGCTCCCCAGAACGCTGCTTCCCAGATAGCCGCCATCCCGGGCATCTCTGATAGCATGAGACAAATTCTTGACAGCCAGGTCGTACTCGTCACGCACATAAATAAACCCTTTATCCGCCCCAACGGCATAGGCGCAGATAATCATCCCCTCCAGCACGGTATGGGGGTCCCCCTCCATGATGCTGCGGTCCATAAACGCCCCCGGATCGCCCTCATCCCCGTTGCAGACGACATATCTTGGCGGTTTATCGGCAGCGGCGCAGGTCTTCCATTTGAGACCCGCAGGAAAACCGCCGCCCCCCCGCCCGCGCAGGCCGGATTGCAGCACCTCGGCAACGACTTGCTGCGGAGTCATGGTTTTGATCGCTTTTTCCAGGGCCCGGTAGCCGTCACGCTCCAGATAGTCCCGGATCTCCGCGGGGTCGATCTCCCCGATATTACGCAAGGCCAGCTTGTGCTGCTTTTTATAAAAATCGGTGTCATGATGCGATCTATAGTACTCTTTCGTAGCCGGGTCACGATACATCAGGCGCTTGATCAGCTCCCCCTTGAGCAGAGTCTGCTCCATGATCTCGCCGACATCCTGCGCCTGCACATGGCAATAGGTGATGTCGTCCGGCATGATCTTAACAAGGGGGCCCTTTTCACATAATCCGTTGCAGCCTGTCGCCTTGCAAAAGGTGTTTACATTGACGCTGTCCTCGCCTTGCAGGGCGCGGCATAATTCCTCATAAACCTGGCCGCTCCCGTTGGCCAAACACCCTGTGCCGCAGCAGACGAGAATCTGTCGCCGCCTCATCGTTCCGCCCCCCGGTACCCCTCGATCACCTTTCTCAGCGCCGCGGGAGTCATTTTTGCGTACACCTTTCCGTCCGCAACAAGCACAGGCGCCAGCGCGCACGCCCCCAGGCAGTTGACGGTTTCCAGTGAAAATTCGCCGTCAGGGGTGGTTTCCCCGGGGCTGATCCCCAGGGTTTTATAGATTTCATCGATGATCACAGGCGAAGCTTTGATATGGCAGGCGGTCCCATCACAAACTCTAAGAATGACGCGGCCCTTGGGAACAAGGCTGAACGCCTTGTAAAAGGTAGCCATACTGAAGACCGCGGCCAGAGAAGCATCAACATGCGCCGCCGTTATCTTCAAGGCTTCTTTGGGCAGGTAGTTGAAGTGCTTTTGCAGATCCTGCATGATTGCCAGGGTAAATCTGCGTTCAGGTGGGTAGCCGCCGACTATTTTCTCCATAGCCTGCCTGTCCGCCGCTTGCAGAGCGTTTGCCAACATGTCCATCCCTTCCTCCTTGTAAACAGTATCTCTGCGCTTTCTCCCGGTTGCAGCCTTTTCTTTATTGCCTGTTTTCTTTATTTTTCTTTATAAAGGTAGCGCAGCACCCTGGGTGTGGTCTTCAGCCACTTCGCAGCCCGGGGATAACGACCCCCCGCGGCGTCAAGGCTCTTTTCGATCAGCTTTTTGACCGCCTCATTGGACACCTCTTTAATGGAATCAAGAAAAGCAGGGAGGTCAAATCCGGCCTTGACATCTACCTGATCGACAAAGGCGCCCAGGCCGGCTGCGACATCATCCCTCCACTTTTGCTCCAAGGGGAGCGACAGGTGCGGTTTATTATCGCTTCTGTTCTGTACGTTAATCTTAGATGGCAGGTGTTCCGGCAGAACGGTAGGGCCGTCACAGACAGCGGCCGCCTGGGCGATGACATTGGCAAGTTCCCGTATATTGCCCGGCCAGTTATACCCGGTCAGCGCGGCGACCACTTCGCTGCTCAAGCGCAAGGGCCGCTCCTGAGCATAATGGCTTTTTAAAAAGTGTTCGGCCAGCAAGGGTATATCCTCGCATCGCTCCCTCAGCGGCGGCAAAACTAAAGTCACCACATCAAGCCGGTAGAACAGGTCCTCGCGGAATCTCTTCTCCGCGACAAGCCTTTCCAAAGGCGCATTCGTGGCGGCGATTACACGGGTATCCACCCGGATGGGCCTTTCGCCGCCCACTCGAATAATCTCTCCTGTTTCTAAAACCCGCAACAGCTTGACCTGAATTGCCGGGGTAGCCTCCCCTATTTCATCAAGAAACAGGGTCCCGCGGTTGGCCAGCTCAAAAATACCCCGGTGCTGAGAGACCGCCCCTGTAAACGCCCCCTTTTCATGACCAAACAGTTCGCTTTCCAGAAGCGCCTCGGTGAAAGCGCCGCAGTTAATAGCCAGGAACTCCTGTTCAGAACGGGAACTTACGGCATGAATATAGTGAGCCAGCACCTCCTTGCCGGTTCCTGTCTCCCCCCGAATCAAGATAGTAATGTTTTTAGCCGCAAGTTTTTCAGATATGGTGAGGAGACGCAGCATCTTTTCGCTTTTCCCCGCCACAAAACCAACGCTGTTCAGTACCTGTTTCCTGCGTGTCAGTTCTTCATCTTCCCCCGGCTCACGCCGGGCAAGAGCGCGGCTCAGGGCGCGATCCATAACGGCCTCCAGAGCATCCAAATCCTCAAAGGGCTTTTCCAGATAATCATACGCCCCTAACTGAATCGCTTCTACAGCCGTTTTAACTGTAGAATAGCCGGTCATGATCAAAACCTCGGTTGTAGGGTGCCGCTCTTTAATTTCTTTGAGGAGGGTGATCCCATCGGTATCAGGCAGTTTCAGATCCAGCAGAATCAGATGAAAATACTCCTGCAGGGCATTCCTGGCCTCGCTGCCGTTTTTAGCAACAGCGATCTCATAATTCTTGCCCTCCAGGAAGAATTTAAAAAAATTACCCATTTCCACTTCATCATCAACAACAAGAATACGCGGCAATTCGCTGCCCCCTTCCGGGATTAAATCGTGTCGTTCTCTTCCTGTACGTCATCTGAACCGTGAGAAGGAGGAAGGTAAACTGTGAAGGCTGCTCCCTTGCCCGGTTCGCTTTCCACAGCAATGGTCCCGCCATGTTTTTGCACAATACCCAAACTGACCGAGAGGCCGAGACCCGTTCCTTTGTTGACCCCTTTGCTGGTGAAGAAGGGATCAAATATTTTTGTCAGTATTTCCTGGGGGATTCCCTGCCCGCTGTCGGAGACTCTGATAAAGACCTGGTTCCTTTCCTCATCATAGCCGGTCTTCACCGTAATCATGGGCTCGCTGTCATTTTCGTGATCAAAAGATTGCCTGGCGTTGAGCAGCAGGTTGACAACTACCTGTTCCAACTGCTGAGAATTCCCATTCATTGCAGGAAGTTGAGCATCCAACTCCTGGCGAATCTTGATATTATCTGTTTCGATATGGTATTCAACCAGCTTAAGCGCCTCCCTCACCACATCATTGAGGCAGAGAGGCTGAAAAACATACTGTTCCTGCCGTGAAAAAGTAAGCAGGCCGCGTACAATGCGCTTGCAGCGCAAGCCGCAGGTTTTGATGTCCTCAAAAATACTATACCGCTGGTCGTCTTGGGGAGTGCTGCGCAGCAATAGCTGGGCATCGCCGATAATAACGGCCAGAGGAGTATTTAATTCGTGGGCGACCCCCGCGGCCATTTCCCCCAGAGCCGCCAGGCGCGCCGTCTGGAGTAACTGCACCTGCATTTTAAGCCTTTCAGTGATATCTCTTAAATAAACCACAATACCCATCTCCCTGTTCTCCTGAGGAACAGGATAGCCATACATTTCCAGGATACGGCCGTCATTGAGCCGCCTCTGGACATTGATAGTGTCCCCAGTTTGGAGAGCCTCATAGAAAACACAGGATGAGCACTGGATATCGCTTACCGTACAAAATGTATCACAATATTTTCTGCCCGTGATCTCAGGCTCGGGAAGGCCGCAGAATTCCACTGCCGCCTGATTAACCCGCAATATGCGCAGATCAGGATCAATCATCACGATGATGTCCCGCACAGCTTTAAACGTAGCCTCCCATTCTGATTTCGCCCTGTTCACCTCTGCGAAAAGCGCCCCGTCCTGGAAATATATTGCTATTTGGTTGGCCAACTGCTGCAGAAAGGTCATATCCATAGGGTCATACGCTGTGGGGCGATCACTCCCCACCACAAAGAGCCCATAGATCTTATTCTGTGTTATCAGCGGGTTGATCAGCGCTACATCCAATCCCTGCAACTCCAGGAAGCCGTCAGGCGAACCCGCGTCTCTCTTCCAGGCAATCTGGCGGTGATCGGAAACTGCCTTCCATAGCTGCTTACCCTCTTCGCCGCTGATCTTTATCCCCTTG
>DHAA01000116.1:9576-10353 GCA_002397275.1 Thermacetogenium sp. UBA4966
TCGCTGATAATCTCCAGCTGAAAATTTCGCTTGGAGAGCTCTGTGATCTTATCCTTTAATTCCGCATAATAACTGTGCTTAGAAGTATAGACGCCTGTCAGTTTCTCAATCAGCTGGGTCCTGTGTTCCGGCACCGGCACAACACCCCCCTCTCCCTTTTTTCCGGAAATCGCCGCGGCACGGAGTTCCCGTCTCAGCCGTGCTTTCCGTTCACGCTTCCTTTCGTGAGGAAAAGATCAAGGTTTCAAGGCTATTACACATAAATTAAAGCTACTGAAACTTTAATTGCAAAAAGCATACCAGTCGCCGCATTCAGTCAGACGGCATCTATCCGGCAGATTACACTTTAAATCTATTATTATTATAGATCTTCACCGATCAATGTGTATTATCCTTCTCCTCCCATCATTAACCGGAAAAGCAAAAAAAATCGGCCTACAGATTTTTTTAAGGGGACATGAAAAACGCGGAAAGCGCCCGCAAAGCGCCGGGAAAAAAGCTATTTTCGGTATTTAGGGCCAGGAAAAAACTTTCAGAAAAAAGCAGGAATCGTATTTTAAATGACGAATAATAAATAAATAGAAATAAAGAAGCCGCCAGGAGGTCAGGTCTCGTTGCTTTCGATATTACTGAGGGGGGTACCTGGCGGCTTCGGGGGCCTCAATTTTACTTTAGTCAGGGATATTTTTTATCCCGACTTTTTTTTGTTTTTCCCTAATTCAGAGCTTGTGAAATAAATCACTCTTTAGGGTACATAGAAATAGTATCAGATAATAT
>DHAA01000116.1:10680-13890 GCA_002397275.1 Thermacetogenium sp. UBA4966
CCGCAGGTGATCCCGCTCGCTTTATCTTCTTTCTCGCTACGAAACTCCAGGTCTTCGGCCTGACATTCACTGTTGTTGTTAAAATCGCACTTGCTGCAGCCGCATCGCACTTTGGGCAAGGCATATTCACCTCCTCATTAAAGCTTCACTTCTTAGTATCCGCAGATGATTTGAATAATATCCGGCATATTTTTTCAAAACAGCCTGCAATAATTTTATAAAATAACACCATAATAATACCGCGCACCACATACGCCGACCAATAACAACGATTATAAGGAGGAAAATGTTATGGATGTTTATGTCGACCCCGAGATCTGCATCAGTTGTGGAACCTGTATTGATCTCTGCCCGGAAATATACGATTGGGACGACGAAGGGAAGGCTCAGGCTGTCGGCGACGGCATACCTGAAGAGTTGGAGGATTGCGCTCAAGAGGCGCTGGAAAGCTGCCCTGTAGAAGCTATTCAGCAAACGCATTAGGACGGCGTTCTTATAAAATATGTTTTTGGAAAACATTTTTTCCCTGGATCTTGTTATTTTTCGCTTTTATCTTATAAAGTTCTGCTATAATGTTAATATCGGCGTCCACTTTATAAGGTAAATTACGGAGGGGAGAATATATATGGGAACCAGGGGAAAAGTTATTATTTCTATCCTTTTAATATTCGGTTTGGTTCTGGGCGGAGGCGCCTGGTGGGTTAAGAAAAACATATTCGACGACCCTTTAGCTTCACAGGTCGACCCTGAAACAGGAAAAACAATCAAAGCGTTTAATGTTTTGCTGCTGGGAAGCGACGCGCGACCCGATGAAAAGAAGGGCAGAACAGACACGATTATCGTCGCCCAGATATCCAAAGAGAGAATAGCCATGCTCTCAATTCCCCGTGATACCAGGGTGGATATTCCGGGACACGGCAAACAAAAGATAAACGCGGCGGCTTATTTCGAAGATCCTGAAACAACCGCGCAACTTGTATCGGAAATGATTGGACAACCTGTAGATAAGTATATTCTGGTGCGCTGGGAGGGCTTTATGAAAATCGTCGACGCCATGGGAGGCGTCAAGGTCGACGTGCCGGGCAATATAACTTCCTATGCTATGGACGGGGAAGATGAGAGAGTAGATCTGCAAAAGGGCGTCCAGCAACTCAACGGGAAAGAAGCCCTCGCTTTTGTACGCTACCGCAACGAAGCCCTCGGCGATATCTACCGTGTGGGCAACCAGCTGGAGTTTATGGAAGCGCTCGCCGCTAAGTGCAAGCAGCCCAGTTCCGTCCTGAAATTGCCCAAGGCGCTGCCGGAGCTCTACAAAAACATTGAAACCAATATGGATCTCAAAGAAATGCTGGTCCTTGCTAAAGCCGGAATGAATTTTACAGACAGCTCGGTTCTCACCCAGGCTCTGCCCGGATATTTCTTTGATCTCAACGGCGTCTCTTACTGGGGCTATGACCCGGCGCAAGCGCGTCAGGTTGTCTACGACCTCTTCTTTAATGGGATAACAACCCCTCAGGTGGTCATGGCAACACCCCCCGGTATCACCGGTATGAATTCCAGTTCAAATAAGCCTCAGCAAGTCGCCCAGCAGCCGGCGGAGGAAAAGGAAGAAGAAGAGGCGGTCACCACTCCTCCGAAGGAGGAGCCAGAAGTAATAGAGGTTCCGTTGAATCCACCACCTAATCCGGGGGGAGATGGACAAAATTCGGGAGAGGGAAAAGGTCAGGAGCAGGGGAAGGAACAAGATCCGGGACAGGTAGAAGGCCAGGAACAGGGGAATGGACAAGGTCAAGGCGGACAAGTCAAGGAACAGGGGCAGGGTTGATCAGGAACAGACTTCTCCAGCGGGCAGCGATGCCCGCTTTTTCATGGACTTGGCGAGCAGCGAAGCAGAGCAAGCTATTTGATATCAGGCGAGCGGTCATGTACCCGGTTTCTTTTGCCTGCATTTTCAAAGTATGACAGGGCTTCCTCCGCAGCGTCTTTTACCTGCTTAACCCTTTCCCCATTCTCCCCTTCCTCAGATGAAAGCCGGCTGACCAGGGTCTGGTAACGCTGGCGGACATCTTCAATGCCGGCGGGGACTTCAGTAAATCCTAGAATTTTAAAATACTCCGGCGTCTCAACAGCCACAGGAATATATCTCATGCCCCTTACCCATGTCTCCAGCCCATAAATGCCCCGCTCGACGATATTTGCTATCTCTTCAAAGGTAATAACCACTCCGATAAACGCCTCTGACCCGTTGCGCAGTTCTACCCCGCGGGATCCGGCTTTTTCAACGCTGTGCTCAAACCTGTACAACTCACCCTGGTAATAGAAGTCAACATAACATCCCCAACGATCCCAGTTAAAACGGTATGAATCCACCCTCAGCCGCTTCATCACTCGTTCCAGCTTGTATTCATAAAAGCTAATCCCGCTCTGCTGCCTATCGGACACTCCCATCTCACTCCATCCATACATTCGACATTGCTATAGCGTCTGCCTATACACCGGCGACGTCTTCTCCGGTAATTAGTATAAGCAGAGTGAAACACTTACATACTCCCTTCTATTTCTCACCGTTTATCCAATCCCTTTTTCCCTGCACGCTGCCGCAGACATTTGTACAAATTCTTCTCGAACCTCAGGTCGTCGGCGCTTTTACGTTTCTTCGGGCCCCTTATACGCTTGCCGCAGCGGCGAACCCTGGACAGAGTCTCTCTTTCTTCCAGCAAAAAGTCGATCTCATTATCTTTGAAGACTCGGCCCTTGGGCGTCATAACAACCGCTCCCTTGGATGAAACAAGGGCCGCCAACCCCCAGTCCTGAGTTACTACCAGATCGCCCTGTTCAACAAGATTGGCCACCCTGATATCTGTCGCCTGAGGTTCATCCCCTACCATAAGGTGACAGTCCGATTCGATCAGGTGATTAATGCTGGCCACGGTTACCAGCCGCACGGAAAAAACAGCGGCGGCTTTCTTACATATTTCCATGACCCTTCTGGGAGCGGCGTCGGCATCAATGATAATTTTCATTACAACCCCTCTTCCCTATACCCTTTTTTTAAAAACAAGGAGCAAAAATCAGCTCTCAACATAACATAGAGTGAAAAGTTTTTGAAAGGATGTGATCATACATGTCAAGACCTTCCTGCCCCGGAGGAACCCTGTACACGATACAGGCAGGAGACACTTTCTTTCTGCTCTCCCAGCGCTTTAATGT
>DHAA01000005.1 GCA_002397275.1 Thermacetogenium sp. UBA4966
GCTGCCGGAATTGCCAGCCCTTTTATCGTGATCATCGTCGCTTTGACCGCTATCGCCTCTTTCCTGATCACCAACTATTCGGCGTCGCTCGGCATCAGATTTTTGCGCTATCCGATGCTCTTGCTTGCCGGGTCATTTGGTCTGGTGGGCATCTTTTGGGGTTTCATGATTATACTGCTGCATATGGCCTCTCTCCGTTCCTTCGGGGTTCCCTATCTTTATCCTATCGCCCCGGCGGTAACTGAAGAATGGGAGGATGTGTTTTATGTTGCTCCCTTATGGGCGATGGATAGAAGGCCTCGTCTTTTCCGCTCTCCAAATCCGCGGAGGCAGGCGCCGCACCAGCGGCCGGAACCTCCCCACCGGCGTCCCGAGGGAGAGGATGGAGATGGATGAGCAAAGCTGGGAAAGCTAAAGAGCGCGGCGTAAAGGAGAGCGCGGTTCGGCGCCGGACAGCAATGATGGGAAAAGGGGATTAAAATGAGGTTTATCATGGTTTTATCGGTTCTGCTGCTGGGGATGGGGACGGCTTATTATGAGGCGCCCAGGCTGCTGCAAAAGCAGATGAAGCGGGAACTGATCGCTTTCAGCGCTTTTCTGCTGATCGGTATGGCTTTAGCGTTGGCTCTCGCTCTCGATTGGCCGATTCCTAATCCCACCCGAACTATAGAATTCATTTTCCGCCCGCTGGAAAGAGTGATTTACCCACAGTGAGGCGGCGTAAACTGCATGGGGGAAAAAGATGAGCATAGAGCAAGGGAAGATATCCAAGCGCCAGGCGATTTTTTTAATATCCAACTCCATATTGGCCAGTATGATCTTGATTTCTCCTGCTCTCCTGACCAAAGAAGCGGGGCAGGACGCCTGGGTCGCCGTTCCCATAGCGGGCGTTTTCGGCTTATTATCCGGCCTGCTGGGCAATTCTCTCGGCGTGCGCTTTCCGGGAAAAAATATTGTTGAGTATAGCATCGATCTGCTGGGGCCCTGGCTGGGACGGGCCGTCGCTTTCCTTTTTGCTTTTCTTTTCCTTCATACTAACGCTTATGTCGTCCGTTCCTTCGGTTCGCTGCTGGTTACGGAAGCCATGCCGGAGACGCCGCTGATTGTGTTTAATATCCTGATCGTGTTGATAGCCGCTTACGGGGTCTATCTGGGTTTGGAGGTATTTTCCCGGGTCAATGAAATTGTTTTTCCCCTCTCCATAATTGTCAGCATGGCTATTGTAGCTATGGGGCTGCCCGATATGAATTTTGATTTTTTTAAGCCCTTTTTTTCGCACCCGCTTCCGGATATGCTACGTGCTTCTCTGCTCCTTTTTGCGTTTTACACGGAGGCGGCCTTCTTTTTAATGATTATACCATCCCTGCGCCGGCCGCAGGAGGCGCGGCAGGTTGTTTGGCCGGTCGTTTTAATTTTGACCGTCGCCATGCTGGTTGACGTGGGGTCGCTGCTCGCTTTGTTCGGACACCAGGAGACGACACGCATGGTTTTCCCTACTTATGAATTAGCCAAAGCAGTGCGCCTCGGCGATTTATTGGAGCGTATCGAGTCTCTGGTGGTCGGCATCTGGGTGGGAACGGTCGGACTGAAGGTGGCCGCCTTTTATTACGTTTCGGTTTTAGCCTTCGCTCAAATCTTTAATCTAAAAGACTACAGGCCTCTGGTCCTGCCCTACGCTTTTATTTTGGTGGTTCTATCGATGGCTAATTGGACTGATACCGCCCAGATTACACTCTATATGTCCAGATATTTTCCTCTGACTGCGCTTACAGTACTGGGGGGAAGCGTCATGCTGCTCTATCTTTTCAATATCTTCAAGAGAAAGGCTTCCAGGGAGGTAGAGAAAGATGAAGACGATCTTCAGCAAACTTAGGTTACGGATTTTATCATTATTCTTGACGGCTGTTGTAATGATTGTCGGCTGTTGCGGCTGCTGGAGCCGGGTGGAGATTGAGAGAATGGGTTTCATTTCTATGGTCGGCGTGGACAGGAGCGGCGGTGAATTGCTGGTTTCCTTTCAGATCGTCAACCCCAGGGCGCTGTCCAGCGAGGGGGCCGGGGGAGGCGGCAGCGAACCCTCTGTCTTTGTGTTGAGCGTAAAAGCGCGGACCATCTCTGAAGCCATGGCCAAGATTAATCAGGAAAGTCCTCGCTCACTGCATTTCAAGCAGCTGTATGCTATCGTTCTGGGTGAGGATCTAGGAAAGCAGGGGATTCTTCCTGTTGTAGATTATTTTGCTCGTTACTGGGAAATACGGCGTTCTATCTGGGTCGTAACGGCAAAGGGAAGCGCCCAAGAGATTCTGTTAAAAGGGGCGCCTGTCCAGGAAAGAGTGCCCGGTTTGGCCGTTAGAATGCTGATGGAGCGGCGGGAGCGTTTTGCCTCCACCTACTACCCGGTGAAGCTGGGTAATTTTTTAAATAGCATGAGCCTGGAGGGTAGCGATGCCCTTGCCGCTGCTGTCAGTGTAAGACCCATGCAGGAGGAAAAGCTGGGAGAAGGCGAGGAAGGGAAGGAGGAGCAAGGGAAGAAAAGCCAAGAGCAAGGGGAGGCCATAAAAACGGAAGAGGGGAAAGAGATAGTATTTGAAGGCGCCGGTGTTTTCCGAGGGGATAAGCTGACAGCGTATTTAGGGCCCCATGAGGTACGGGGGGCGCTCTGGGTTTTAGGAGAGAACCAGGGGAGCGCTTACGCCGTTCCATCTCCATCGAAGGGTACCTGGGCGACGCTGACGACGGAAAAAGCATCGGTGCGCGTCAGTCCGGTGGTCGACGGGGATGATATTACATACAAAGTTGACGTTGAAGATAGAAGCTATATTTGCTATGTAGTAAAAGAGGGGCTGGAGATACTCAATCCGGAAACCTTAAAAGTTCTGGAACGGGAAAAGGAGAAGGCGGTGAAAAGAGATATTGAGGCGGCTGTGAGGAGGTCGCAGGAACTGCACAGCGATTTTTTGCAGCTGGGGGATAAACTCTACCGGGAGCATCCTGAAGCCTGGGACAAGGTAAAGGATGACTGGAGGGAGGCCTGGTTGCCGCAGGTTAAGGTTGATATTAATGTATCGAGCAAGATCGAGCGCACAGGAACAATCGATAATCCCATTTCCGTACGGTCGCCCTAGCTTCTCTTGAAAAACCTCCCCTTTCTGCGTTTCCTCCCGGCTACATTTATGATATGATTAATGAAAAATAAGTAAAATGGTCAGCCCTAGCGGCTGCTGTTTGAAAGCAGGGAACTGTAGATGGAAAACTCAGGTACTGTTTTGATGCCGGGTGGGGTGCGGGATCTCCTGCCGGGAGAGGCGCGCTGCAAACGGGAAGTGGAAAACAGCTTGCTGAAACTATTTTGCTCCTGTGGATACCAGGAGGTTGTAACCCCCACCTTTGAATACTATGATGTCCTGGCGCCTGCTTTGAACGACCTGTTGGCCGGTCAGCTGTACCGGTTTATCGATGACCGCGGACAGATCATGATTTTGCGGCCGGATATGACGACCCCCATTGCACGCCTCGTCGGTACGCGCCTCAATGAGCAGGATCTCCCTCAGCGCTTCTGCTATGCCGCTAATGTCTTTCGCAGAGAGAGTCATAGCGGACGGCAGAGAGAATACTATCAGACCGGAGTGGAGCTTTTAGGGGCTGCGGGCGCCGGCGCGGACGCCGAGGTGATCGGCCTTGCCGCAGAGTCTATGAAGCTGGCGGGTGTTAAGGATTTTCAGATCACTGTGGGCCACGTCGACGTCTTGACCGGTGTGCTGCGGGGGGCGGGGTTTTCCTCCGCGGAACAGAAAGAGGCCAAGATCGCTCTGAGCAAGAAGGACATGGTAAAATGGGAGGGCCTTGTGGCCGGGTCTCAGCTTTCCGCGGTGAGGAAAAAGGATTTCGCCGCTTTGCCTTATATGCACGGTGGGGCCGAGGTGTTAGACCTTCTGGAAGGCTTGATTCGGGATGAACCGGCTAAACGGGGATTGGATTGCCTGCGCCGGGTGTGGAAAGCCCTTTCCGACTATGGATTCGGCGCCCAGGCGGGGATCGACATAACTTTGCTGCGCGGTCTGGGTTATTATACCGGCATTGTTTTCGAGTGCTATGTAGCGGGGGTCGGTTATCCACTCTGTGGAGGAGGGCGATATGACGAGCTTTTGGCCAAATTCGGCTACTCCTGTCCGGCTACAGGGTTTGCTCTAACCGTAGACCGCGTTCTGGAGGCGTTAGAAAAGCAATCCCCCTCCTTTGAGGAGCGGCGCCCCGATTATTTCATCACCGGTGACGATTTGAGCTCCATTGCTGAAAAAGCAAAGGAATTGAGGGAAAACGGGTTTATTGTGGAAGTTGATATTTCGGAATCACCCCGGGATGACGCCGTTTCTCATGCTTCCCGGAAGGGGATACCTCATATTCTGGTGATGGAGAGATGATCATGAAAGAAGATATGATAACTTTTGCCCTTCCCAAGGGGCGTTTGCTCCCCCTTGTAACCGGTATTCTGCAGGAGGCCGGCCTTTTTAACGTAGATATGGAAAAAGATGGCCGGCGGCTGATTTATATGGATGAGGAAAAGCAGCTGCGCTACTTGATCTGCCGCGCCGCGGATGTTCCTACCTTCGTGGAGTATGGGGCGGCGGACCTGGGTGTGGCGGGCAAGGATGTGCTTTTGGAGCAGGGAAAAGATATTTGTGAGCTGGCGGATTTGGGCTTCGGGAAGTGCAAATTTGTGGTGGCCGTGCCCTCGTCAAAGCTGGATTTATACCGGGGAGGGCTCTCCGGATATCTTTCACGCTTTGGGCAGTTGCGGGTGGCCACCAAGTTCCCCAGGGTTGCGGAGTCCTACCTGCGCAGCAGGGGTCTGCCCGGCGAGGTGATCAAGCTATCGGGAAATATCGAACTGGCGCCTTTGGTCGGTTTGGCCGAGGTGATCATCGACCTTGTTTCCACCGGCAGAACCCTGAGCGAGAATAACCTGGCGGCAATTGACGAAATCGCCGGGGCTACCGCCAGGCTGGTGGCCAATAGAGTATCTTACCGGGTTAAATATGAGCGTCTTCGCTCATTTATAGAAACCGTTAAAAAGAATAGATAGCACATTTTTTGAAAATGGGGGATAAGCAGATGTTGAGGGTGGTATCGGTTAAAGATGATCTGGTATCCCGGCTGCGGCGGCGAGAGCACCGCGGGGAAGACCTGGAGGCCGGGGTGCGGGAGATAATAGAACAGGTCCGTGATGATGGGGATCAAGGGGTGCTGGCCGCGACCAGGAAGTTTGATCATGCAGATCTGAAAGCCGCGGAAATGCAGGTGACAGAGGATGAGATCCGGGATGCCTACGCCAAAATACCGCCGGACCTTTTAGAATCGCTGCGCCTGGCCGGAGACAACATCCGCGCCTTTCATGCGCGCCAGCATTTTCAGACCTGGTTTCAACCGGGGAATGAGGGAGAGCTGCTGGGTCAGATCTACAGTCCGCTGGAACGGGTGGGGATTTATGTTCCGGGAGGCACGGCCGCTTATCCATCCTCTGTGTTAATGAACGCTATCCCGGCTAAGGCAGCCGGGGTTAAGGAAATTGTGATGGTCACTCCCCCCGCCTCCGACGGCACGGTGCTCCCTCTGGTTTTGGCGGCTGCCGTGGAGTCCGGGGTGACGAAAATATTCAAGGCAGGGGGTGTGCAGGCTGTCGCCGCCCTGGCCTATGGTACGGAATCTGTTCCCAAGGTGGACAAGATAGTAGGCCCCGGAAATATATATGTAACAATTGCCAAGAGGCTCGTCTTCGGCCTGGTGGATATCGATATGCTGGCCGGACCCAGTGAAATTGTGGTCGTAGCGGATCAAGACGCAGATCCCGTGCTGGTGGCTGCAGACCTCCTCTCGCAAGCGGAACATGACAGGATGGCCGCGGCCATCCTGGTAACCCCCGAGCAAGAGCTTGCCCTCAAGGTACAGGGGGAAGTCGAAAAGCAGCTGGATGTCCTTCCCAGAAGGGATATCGCTTCTGCTGCTTTGGATGATTACGGGGCCGCGGTGGTCACCTCCGGCCTGGAAGAGGCTATTGATCTGGTCAACGAGCTGGCGCCTGAACACCTGGAACTCTATGTCGCCGATCCCTTTTCCTGGCTAGGCCGTATCAGGAACGCGGGCGCGGTTTTCTTGGGCGCCTATGCCGCAGAACCGGTAGGAGATTATTTTGCAGGCCCTGATCATGTTCTGCCCACAGGGGGAACGGCGCGCTTTTTCTCCCCGTTAAGCGTCGAGGATTTTCTGAAGCGCACCAGTGTTATTTACACCACGAAAAGGGCTCTTCAGAAATGGGGGCCTCATATTATGAGACTGGCCGAATACGAGGGGCTTGATGCCCACGCCCGGGCCGTCGCTAAAAGGCTTGAGCGTTGATAAGTTCTCGCTTAAAGCTTAGGATTATATTTAGTCCCCTGGAGGAGGTATATGGAAATGGCGCGAGAGGCAAAGATAGAGCGGAAAACAGCTGAAACCGAGATCCGCATCGAACTTAACCTGGACGGAAAGGGAACCTTTGACGGCGGAGCGGGTATCGGTTTTTTTGACCATATGCTGCATCTGCTGGCCCGGCATGCCCTTTTTGATCTGGCTGTTGAAGCCCGCGGCGACCTTGATGTGGATGCCCATCATACAGTGGAGGACACCGGTATCTGCCTGGGTATGGCTCTCAAAGATGCCCTGGGGGATAAACAGGGGATCACCAGATACGGGTGGGCATGCGTGCCTATGGACGAGGCCCTGGTTCTGGCTGCGATTGACCTCAGCGGAAGGCCCTATCTAAGCTACGAGGCCGCCGCGCCCAGTTCTCAAGTGGGGGAGCTGCCGGTGGAACTGGTACCGGAGTTCTTTCGGGCTCTGGTCAATAACGCCGGGATTACACTGCACCTGCGCCTGCTGCATGGCGACAACACCCACCACATCGTTGAGGCTCTGTTCAAGGGATTTGCCAGAGCCTTACGAGAAGCGGCGGCCTTTAGTGAGCGAGAAAGCGGCGTGCCTTCTACCAAGGGCAAGCTATGCTGATTTTTCCGGCAATTGATCTCAGGAAAGGCAGATGTGTGCGGCTGACTCAGGGCCGTGCGCAGGATGAAATTGTTTATGATCAAGATCCTGTCTCTGTGGCACAACGCCGGCGTCAGGAGGGGGCGGAATGGCTGCACCTGGTGGACCTGGACGGCGCTTTTGCCGGCGAACCGCGCCAGTTGACTGTGGTCAGGGAGATCGTAAAAAATACGGGTCTACCCTCTCAGCTGGGAGGGGGGATCAGAAGCCTTGAGCAGATGCGGGCAGCCTTCAAAGCAGGTGTGGAGAGGGTGATCCTGGGAACCGTGGCGGTCACCGAGCCGGATCTGGTGCGGCAGGCCTGCGCTGCTTTCGGCAGAGAACGGATTGTGGTAGGACTTGATGCCCGAGACGGCTTGGTGGCGGTTAAAGGATGGCGGAACCTTTCAGCGAGACACTACCTGGATGTGGCGCGGCAAATAAAGGAACTCGGCTGCAGCCGAGTCGTGTTTACCGATACAAGTAAAGACGGTATGCTCACAGGGCCGAATATTCAGGCGACAGAGAAGCTTGCTGTAGAAACAGAATTAAGGGTGATCGCCTCCGGCGGCGTGAGCTCTCTTGCGGATATCCATGCCCTGAAGGCTTTAGAACATATCGGAGTTGAGGGTGTTATTGTAGGGAAGGCGCTCTATGAAGGGAAATTTACCCTTGAAGAGGCGATTGCGGCAGCAAAATAGGGGGTGTGTTATGCGTACCAAGCGAATAATTCCTTGCCTTGATGTCAAGGGCGGACGGGTTGTCAAGGGTGTAAAGTTCCGCGACCTGAGGGATGCCGGGGACCCCGTAGCGATGGCTGCGGAGTATGAGGCGGCAGGCGCGGATGAGCTGGTTTTTTTGGATATCACCGCCACGATCGAGGGGCGGAAAACAAGGATAGAGTTGGTCAGGCGGGTTGCCGAACAGGTTTCCATTCCCTTTACCGTAGGTGGGGGGATTAGTACCCTGGAGGATATCAGTGAACTGCTGGGCGCGGGCGCGGACAAGATCGGGATCAGTTCGGCTGCTGTGGAAACCCCGGGTTTCATTGACGAAGCCTCGCGGAAATTAGGGGCGGATCGTCTGGTAGCGGCGATCGATGCCTGCGGAGATGGAGGCGGCTGGGAGGTGCTTACCCATGGAGGAACAAAAAGGACAGGGATTGATGCTGTTACATGGGCCAGGGAGATGGAAAAGAGGGGAGCGGGGGAGATCCTTTTGACTAGTTTTGACCGTGACGGCGCCAGGGATGGTTATGATCTGGAACTAACCAGAGCTGTGAGCGAGGCGGCGAAGATTCCGGTGGTCGCCTCAGGGGGAGCGGGGAGCCTTCTCCACCTTTACCAGGGGCTGACTGAGGGGAAAGCCGACGCCGTGCTGGCGGCCTCTATTTTCCACTATGGGGAATACACGATCAGAGAAGCAAAGGAATACCTGGCGGAGAGAGGAGTGCCGGTCAGGCCATGAAACAACGCCCGGTTTTTACCGAAAGCAAGGAGACGGAAGAGTTTATCAATAGTGTGAAATTTGATGCCGCCGGCCTGGTACCGGCAGTTGTGCAAGATGTGCTCAACAGCGAGGTTTTAATGGTGGCCTGGATGAATCGGGAGTCCCTCAGACGCACTCTGGAGAGCGGCCGTACATGGTTTTACAGCAGAAGCAGGCAGGCTCTCTGGCTGAAGGGGGAGACCAGCGGCAACTACCAGTATGTGAGAGAGATGCGCCTGGATTGTGACGGCGATACCCTGCTGCTCAAGGTTGAACAGCTGGGAGCAGCTTGCCATGAGGGCACGAGGTCATGTTTTTCGCGAGTTGTAGGCGGCTCTGCCGAAGAGGGCCGGGCCGCGGGTATCATAGCCGAGTTGTACAGCCTTATCCTGGAGCGCTGGAAAACACAGCCGCAAGGATCTTATACGGCGAAGCTCTTCCAGGGAGGAAGGGGCAGAATCGCTCAGAAGGTCGGGGAAGAGGCGGTGGAGACGGTTGTCGCCGCCATGCAGGACAGCCATGGCGATCTTGTGGAGGAAACCGCGGACCTGATCTATCACCTGCTGGTGCTCTTGGTGGACTGCGGTGTGAGCACCGGGGAGATTTGTGAAAAATTAGCGGAACGGCGGCGGTAGATGATGGGAATAGACTTAGAGAGGGAATTGAATCCACAGCAGTTGGCAGCGGTGAGGCAGACTGAGGGACCGGTGATCATCTTTGCCGGGGCCGGGAGCGGAAAGACGCGCGTATTAACTTACCGCATTGCCCATCTGTTAGATATAGGAGTGTCTCCCTTTCGCGTGATGGCGGTTACTTTTACCAACCGCGCCGCTGCCGAAATGCGGGAGAGAGTGCTGCGTTTGGTCGGGAGAGACGCCCGTGATCTGTGGGTCAGCACCTTTCACTCCATGGCAGTGCGTATCCTGAGGAGAGAGGCGCGTTTCATTCCCTATGACAGCAGCTTTATTATTTATGATGACGCCGACCAGATGACGGTTATGAAACACTGTATCCAGGAACTGCGGCTTGATGACCGAAAATTCCGGCCGCGCGGCGTTCTGGCGGAGATCAGCGGCTTTAAGAATGAGCTGGTCACGCCGAAGCAATGCCAGGAATTGGCTTCAAGTGTACGGGAGGATGGCGTCGCCGGGCTGTACTCCCTCTACCAGGAGAAACTGCTGCGGCAAAACGCCATGGACTTCGATGACCTTCTGATGCAGGTTGTTGAGCTTTTCCGTGCAGAGCCTACAGTCCTGGAGCGCTATCAGGATCGCTTTCAATACATTATGGTGGACGAGTATCAGGATACCAACCATGCTCAGTATGTACTGGTGCGCCAGTTGGCAGGTGGGCGCCGCAATATCTGTGTGGTGGGTGACGACGACCAGTCGATCTACGGGTGGCGGGGCGCGGATATCAGAAATATCCTCACCTTTGAAAAGGACTACCCAGAGGTAAAGGTGATTAAACTGGAGCAGAACTACAGGTCTACCCAGTGCATACTGGCTGTGGCCAACGCCCTTATCTCGCATAACAGGGGGAGAAAGCCCAAAGAACTGTGGACATCGAACGGCGTCGGGGATCCTGTTTCTTGTTACCAGTCCTGTGATGAAAAAGATGAGGCCATGTTTGTGACCTCGGAAATCCGCGAACTGGTTAACCGAGAAGAGGCTTCTTATCGTGACTGCGCCGTCTTTTACCGAACTCATGCCCAGTCCAGGGCCCTTGAAGAAGAATTCATACGTTCCGGGATCCCCTATCGCATTTACGGGGGGGTGCGGTTTTATGAGCGCAGAGAGATCAAGGATATATTGGCTTATCTGCGGCTTGTGGCTAACCCCGCGGATGAGGTGTCCCTGCGCCGGGTGATCAATGTGCCGCGGCGGGGGATCGGAGAGACGACGATCGCCCGGGCGGAAGAAGCGGCTTCCCGGGAGGGCAAGAGCCTGGCTTATCTTCTGGAGCATGCGGAGAGGATACCTGATCTGGGTAAACGCGCTCAAGAGGCATTGAAGAATTTTTTTCAGATGGTGAATACGTGGAGAAAACTGGAGAGCGGGGTCAATGTAGCCGGCCTGGCGGAGAGAATACTGGAGGATACAGGATACCTCTCTATCCTGGAGGCTGACGATACGGCGGAAGCGGAAACACGCCTGGAAAACCTGAAGGAGTTTCTGGGTGTTGCCGAGCGGTATGATTGTTCAGATATGGATAGCTCTCTGGATGGTTTCCTGGAGGAGCTTGCTTTAGTAACCGATATCGACAATTACGAGCCCGGCGAGAATGCCGTGGTTTTGATGACGATCCACGGCGCCAAGGGGATGGAGTTTCCGGTAGTTTTTATCACCGGCCTGGAGGAGGGGATCTTCCCTCATGCCCATGCTCTGATGGAGCAAGATGATGTGGAGGAAGAGCGCCGCCTCTGTTATGTGGGGATTACCAGAGCCCGGGAGAAGCTTTATTTTTCCTGGGCGATTCGCCGTTTTATTTACGGAAACAGCGAACCCAAAGGACCATCCCGCTTCCTGGAGGAGATTCCGCCTGAATACCTCTGTCCGGCGTTCTGCAGACGGGGGGGTGGTAGAGATACTGATAAAAAAGGGCATACTGTACAGGAGAGTTCAGCCGGGAACAAGGAAGCAGCGGCGGCGACGGCTGCCGCTGCCGCGGATGCTTTCAGGGTAGGTGATAAGGTGGAACATAAGAAGTTCGGGCGCGGGGTTGTGATGGAAACCAAATTTGGCCCCGGCGGAGATCTGGAAATCTATGTATCCTTTGAAAGCGCGGGGTTCAAGCACTTGATGGCCAAGTACGCGCCTTTAAAGAAAGCGTAAGATGGTGGTTGATCGGAGTTATTGCTTGACATTGACGAGGGGTGGCAAACAGCAGCCGGAGCGAAACAGGATGTTGATCCGGGCGACTATGCGCTCTGGATGGCATCATAGGCGCCGGGCCAAAATAGCGGCAGATGATTTTGTTCTCTGATGCTCTGACTCTGTGGTTATGTTGTTATAAGGAGTGGAAGCTTGGAAAGGAAAATCTGGGTGCTGGGGCACCGTAATCCGGATACAGATTCTATTTGCTCGGCAATAGCCTATGCTGCTTTAAAGAAGGCATTGGGGAAAAACGCCGTCCCCGGGCGTTTGGGAACGCTGAACAGAGAAACCGCTTATGTCTTGGACTGTTTTGGTGTAGAGGCGCCTGCTTTGGTTGCCGATGTTTATCCCCGGGTGACAGATATGCTGCGCAGAGAGATTCCAGACTGTAGTCCAGAGACAACACTGCAGGAAGCGGGACGGCTGATGCGGGACATAGGGATCAAAACTCTTCCTGTTGTGGATGGGCAGAGACGATTGAAAGGGCTGCTGACTACCGGTGACCTGGCACACTATCTACTGGTGGAACTTGGGTTAGAGACGGTTACGGGGGGTTTCCGAACTCGGGAGATCTTAGATACTGCCGTTTCTGTACTAATGAAAACAGAAGGTATTATTTCTTTTCAGGACGACGACATGGTTGATCAGGTGAAAAAAGTGATGTTGGAGACCAGGTACCGTAATTATCCGGTTGTCGATGAGCATAACCGCCTGCTGGGGTTGGTAGCTCGCTACGATCTGCTTGCTTTAAAAAGAAAGCCGTTGATCCTTGTCGACCACAATGAACGGTCTCAATCGGTAGCGGGTATTGAACAGGCAGAGATTTTGGAAATCATTGATCATCACCGTTTGGGGGATGTGCAGACTGGAGAGCCTCTTTTCTTTCGTTGTGAACCGGTGGGCAGCACCTGTACCATAATCGGTTCGATTTATAAACAGCAAGGGATTGAGCCTTCTCCCGAGATAGCGGGCTTGCTTTGCGCCGGAATTCTTTCAGATACTGTGCTTTTTAAGTCCCCTACCTGTACCGCTAGAGATCGCCAGATGGCGGCTATGCTCAAGGGAAGGGCGGCCGTTGAACTGGAATCTTTTGGCCGGGCAATGTTTCGCGCCGGTTCCGCCCTGGCTGATCGGCCGGCCCGGGAACTACTCCAGGAAGATTTTAAAGAATTCCAGATAGGGGATTTGAGGATAGGAGTGGGCCAAGTAGAGGCCCTGGGGATCGATGGCCTGGTGGATGTCAAGCGATCACTTTTGTGTGAAATGAATGATTGGGTGGAGAAGCAGGGATATGATCTGGTTTTAATGATGCTGACCGACATCATCCAGGAAGGGACGGAGATTCTCGTAGCAGGAGAGGATAGTTTTGTGAGCGAGGCTTTTGGCCAAAAGGTAACGGACGGTTTTCTTTTCCTGCCGGGGGTTATGTCGCGCAAAAAACAGATCATCCCGCAGTTGGCTCGCCGGGCAATGTTAAAATAAATGAAGCTAAGACAGTCTTGAGCGGAGGAGTTTAGATGCCTTCATTCAGTGAAGCGGAGCAAAGGGTGAAAGTTCTGCGCTCCGAGATTAGAAAACATGATTACCGTTATTATGTGTTGGATGATCCCCTCGTCACCGACGAGGAATATGATTCCCTGGTCAGGGAACTGGAGGGGCTGGAGAGAGAATTCCCTGAGTTGGTCACGCCGGATTCGCCGACGCGGCAAGTGGGGGGCGCTCCTCTGGAGCAGTTCCGCTCGCTGAGGCACACCGTTCGTTTGCTCAGCCTGGCCAACGCTTTTGAGCCTGGTGAGCTGCGGGATTTTGACCGCCGTGTGCGGCAGCTTTCCGATGTGGACTTAGATTATATTGTAGAGCCAAAAATCGATGGACTGTCGGTTGCGCTTACCTACAGGGACGGAAAATTTGTGCAGGGAGCGACGCGCGGGAATGGGGTTATCGGTGAGGATATCACAGAAAACCTGCGCGCTGTGCGCTTGCTGCCGCTGCTGCTTCCCAGGGCTCTGCCGCTGCTGGTGGTAAGAGGAGAGGCGTTTATGCCCAAAAAAGCCTTTGAGCGGCTCAATAAGGAGCGAGCCCTGCGGGGTGAGCCTCTTTTTGCCAATCCCAGAAATGCGGCTGCGGGATCGCTGCGTCAATTGGATCCCAGAGTTACTGCCGGCCGTACCCTGGGGGTTTTTTGCTACCAGGTGCTGGAGTGTGAGGGTCTGCAGATCGATACCCAGCAGGAGGCGCTGCAGATATTGCGGGAATTGGGGTTTTCTGTACAGGAAGCTGGCGAGCACTGCCGGAATATCGAGGAAGTGATCGCTTTTTGCTCTCGCTGGATTGAAAAAAGACATCGCTTAAACTACGAAATCGACGGCATGGTGGTCAAGGTCAATCCACTTTACCTTCATGATATACTGGGCAACACTGCCAAAAGCCCGCGCTGGGCGATCGCTTTTAAATTTCCCGCGGAACAGGTGGTGACCAGAGTAAAGGATATTTTTGTACGGGTGGGGAGAACAGGGGTGCTTACCCCCACAGCTGTCCTGGAACCTGTACAGGTCGCCGGTGTTACCGTATCCCGGGCGACACTCCATAATGAGGATATGATCAGGCAAAAGGATGTGCGTATCGGGGATCATGTGGTGATCCGGCGAGCCGGGGATGTGATTCCCGAGGTGGTGCGTGTGCTCCCGGAGCGGCGCAGAGGTGATGAGAAAGCCTTTCAGATGCCGGAGCGCTGCCCGATCTGCGGCGGCCAAGTCCTCCGCCAGGAAGGGGAGGCGGCGCTGCGCTGTACCGGAATCGCTTGCCCTGCCCAATTGAAGGAACTGATTCTCCACTTTGTCTCCAGGGAAGCGATGGATATAGAGGGAATAGGCCCCGCGCTGGTAATACAGCTGGTGGACAGGGGGCTGGTCAAAGATTCCGCGGACCTTTTTTCCCTGAGCAGGGAGGACTTAGAGGGATTGGAGCGCATGGGGGAAAAATCTGCGGATAACATCCTTGCCGCTATACAAAGAAGCAAAGAGAGAGGCCCGGCGCCGCTTATCTTCTCGCTGGGGATCCGCCATGTAGGCATCAGGGCGGCGGAGGTTTTGGCTGAGCGTTTCGGCTCTCTGGAAGCGCTGGCCGGCGCCGGCGTTGAAGAACTTACTGCAATTCCCGAAATCGGCCCTAAAATAGCTGAGAGCATCGTCGCCTTTTTTCAGCAGGGACAGACGCTGCTGGTACTGGATAAGCTAAAAAAGGCCGGGGTGAAGATGGAGCAGGAAACTGCGACAAGGGGAGAAGCACTCCCCTGGAGCGGAAAGGTTTTCGTCCTTACGGGAACCCTCCCCAATCTGACGCGCAAAGAAGCGGAAGAGATGATCAAAGAACAGGGCGGCAAAATAACCTCCGGCGTGAGCGGAAAAACAGATTACGTTTTGGCGGGATCCGAACCCGGTCAGAAGTACGATAAAGCTCGAGAACTAGGAATACCTATTATTACGGAAGAGGATCTGCTGCAGATGAGCAACACACCCCCTTAATCACACGGAAGATCTCCTCAATATTTTGGATTACGGCGTACCCGTTTTATTCGTTATCTTTCCCGCCTGCTCTTTTTCACCCGCTGGGCAAAAAAGTTAAAAATGCCTGATCGTGTCGAAATGTTTTGACGAAAAACTATTGCCCTGATCAAAATACTATGTTAGTATTTTAATTGAAGCAAATAATTCCATATTCCACAGATTGAAGATATCATTCGAACAATTGCCATCCCAACTAATTCATACCTGTATTTCTGCAATCCAAACAAAAAACATCTATGAATTTAGAACCTGTTTCTTCGGAGAGGACATATTTGCAAGAGGTGACGGAACCAACACCTGCACCGCAAATCAGAATTTAATAAAATGAACCGAATACATCTTTTTGTGACCCTGCGGCGTATAAACAAGTCCGCAGGGGCGGACAAGGGAACCGGGTGCGAATCCCGGACGGAACCGCCGCTGTAAGCGCCGATAATCAGACTCGTCGACGAAAGTCGGCCACTGGGAAACCGGTAAGGCAGAGCCTGGTTGGCAGAGGTATCCTCCGCCGAAGCGCAAAGTCAGAAGACCTACAAAAAGAATTGCTTGCCGCCCTGCGGTGAAAGGGGACAAGCGTTGTT
>DHAA01000068.1:0-8219 GCA_002397275.1 Thermacetogenium sp. UBA4966
AGCCTCTGCTAAAGCCCTGGCCAGCTCAGTCTTGCCTACTCCGGTGGGGCCCAGGAAGATAAAGGAGCCGATAGGGCGCTTGGGATCCTTCAGCCCCGCACGCGCTCTCCTCAGCGCACGGGATACGGCCTCCACCGCTTCATTCTGGCCGATTACCCTCTTATGCAGAGTGTCCTCCATATGCAGCAGGCGCTCGGATTCCTCCTCCTGCAGCCTGTTCACAGGAATCCCGGTCCAGCTGGATACGATAGCGGCAATATCATCTTCCTCGACTATGGACTGATCCAACTGTTTGCGCTGCACCCAGTTATTCTTGATACGCTCCAGTTCATCCTGCAGCTTCTGCTCCTTATCCCGCAGTGAAGCGGCTTCCTCAAATTCCTGGCTGACCACCGCCGACTCTTTTTCCTTCTGCAGCAACTCAAGCTTTTCCTCCAGCTCCTTGACATCCGGCGGAGCGGTGTAGGCCTTGAGCCGCACCCGGGACGCCGCTTCATCCATCAGGTCAATGGCCTTGTCGGGAAGGAAGCGGTCGGTAATATAGCGGCTGGACAACCTGGCCGCGGCCTTCAGGGCGCTGTCGGTGATCTTCACACGGTGGTGAGCCTCATAGCGATCCCTCAGCCCCCTCAGGATTTCGACAGTCTCTTCCTCTGCAGGCTCGCCCACCATCACCGGCTGGAAACGACGCTCCAGCGCGGCATCCTTCTCGATGTTCTTGCGGTACTCATCCAACGTGGTAGCGCCGATGCACTGCAGCTCGCCCCGAGCCAAAGCCGGTTTCAGAATATTGGCGGCGTCGATCGCCCCCTCCGCGGCTCCCGCTCCCACAAGGGTATGCACCTCATCGATAAAGAGGATGACGTTGCCGGCATTGCGGATCTCCTCGATCACTTTTTTCAGCCTTTCCTCGAATTCACCCCGGTATTTGGTGCCGGCGACAACAGCGGACATATCCAGGGTGACGACCCTTTTATCTGCAAGAGTTTCCGGTATTTTATTCTCGATAATCCTTTGGGCAAGCCCTTCCGCAACAGCTGTTTTCCCAACTCCGGGCTCCCCGATCAAGCAGGGGTTATTTTTGGTGCGCCTGCTTAAAATCTGAACTACACGTTCGATCTCCTTATCTCTGCCGATGACCGGGTCCAACTTCCCTTCCCGCGCCAGGTCGGTCAGATCACGCCCCAGCTCATCCATGGTCGGGGTCTGGCTGGAGCGCTGTGCCATTCCCGCCTGTTTGTGACCAGGGTTGACCGGGCCAATGCCCCCCAGCTGCATCATCACCTGGCGGCGCACCTTATCCAGGGTCAGTCCTTCGTTGAGCAGAACCCGGGCCGCCACACCTTCGCCTTCCCGGATCAGTCCCAGCAGAATGTGCTCTGTACCCACATAGCTGACCCCCTGCCTCCGCCCCTCTTCCTGGGCGAGTTCAAGAACCTTTTTAGCTCTGGGGGTGAGGCCGATCTCTTCCCCGATATTGAGTTTGCCCGGGGCAACAATCTTTTCGGCTTCCGCGCGAACCTTGTCCAGGTTTACTCCCAGCGCCATCAGCGACCTGGCGGCGATCCCCTCTCCCTCCCGGAGCAACCCCAGGAGAAGATGCTCGGTACCCACAGCGGGGTGACCCAAGCGCCGCGCCTCATCCCTGGCCAGGAATAGTACCTTCTGCGCCCTTTCTGTAAACCTCGCAAACATTGCAAACCCTCCTTTCCAGCATTAAGACAGTGTTTTTCTGATCAGTTCGGCTCTCTTAAAATCACGATTAAAAGCATCAATTTCTTTGCCGGCCAGCTTTTGCAAAAATGCCGGCCGGATTTCCACCAGCAGTTCATTGAGCTTTTTAAACTCTACATCCCGCAGCAGGCCCATATGCAGCCCCAGGCGAACGTTGGAAAGATGCTCGGCCGCCTCTTCCGAGCTGATGATATAGGCGTTGGTTAAAATCCCGTAGGAGCGGAAAACCAGGTCCTCCAGCTGGGCAAGGCCATCTTTGCGCATCTCATCCCTGGCCAGCTGCTCCTGTTCAATGATCTGGCAGCTGACCGACGTCAGGTTGCCGATGATCTCTTCTTCGCTGAGTCCCAATGTGATCTGATTGGAGATCTGAAAAAGTCCTCCTTTGGCTTGAGAGCCTTCGCCATAAAGCCCCCGCACCACAAAACCCAGCTTAGAAAGCGACATAAAAAACTTGTTGACCTGGCTGGTCATCGCTATCGCCGGAAGATGCATCATCACCGAGGCCCTGAGGCCTGTTCCCACATTAGTCGGGCAGCAGGTCAAATAGCCGTATTTTTCATCAAAGGCATAATCAAGCTTGCTTTCCAGAAGATCGTCAACCCGGCTGGCCAGCTTCCACGCCTCCTTGAGCTGCAGCGCAGGAAAAAGCACCTGGAGGCGCAGGTGGTCCTCTTCATTGACCATTACGCTGACCGCCTCATCCTCGCTTAATGCCAGCCCGCGCTCCGCCCCCGCGTCTTCCGCCAGCTGCGGGCTGATCAGGTGTTTCTCCACCAGGATCATCTTATCCAGCGGGGAAAGGTCCTCCAGGGAGACGAAATCGATCTTGCCCGCATCCTGCTCGACTTCTTTGCTTAAAAGGGCCTTCCCGGCCAGTTTCATCACTTCCCTGGCGCTCGCCTCATCCTGCAGGTGAGGAAAGCTGTAACCATTAAGATTGCGCGCCAGGCGCACACGGCTGCTGATCACGATGGAGGCATGGGGCCCCTCGCCCTCCATCCACTTGGTATAGGGGTTGCTGAGTGCATTTTTTATGGACATCGAACCATCGCCTCCCTTACTGAAGTTTATTTTCTAAAGCACGGATTTTATCTCTCAGTTCAGCAGCCCTTTCATAAGCCTCATCCTTAACTGCTTGCTGCAGCTGTGCCTTCAGCTGGTCGATCTCCCTCTCCACAGTCAGCTTACCGCCGGCTCTTCTGGGGATCTTGCCCGTATGCTGCGTGTTCCCCTGCACCCTGCGGATCAGCGGATCAAGCCTGTCGTTGAAGGTGCGGTAACACTCGCTGCAGCCGAATCTCCCGATCTCGCCGAACCGGGCAAAGTTGAGCCCGCATCTCGGGCATTGAGGAGAAGCAGCCGTCTCCACGGGAAAAGGAGAGCCGTCAAGAAGTCCCGCCAAGAACTTGTGAATAGAAAAACTAGGTTCAAAATTCATGGACAGGGCAAGTTCCTGGTGATTGCGGGCGCACTCGGAACACAAATGCAACTCGGTCTTCACGTTATTGGCAATCTGCGTCAGATGCACAGTCGCCGGTCTTTTTTGACACTCCTGACAAAACATATTAGCCACTCCCTTTGCGGCGCCTCAGCAAAACTCTTAGAGCCGCCACCTTTATTTAGAAAAAATCATCCTCATGGGAAAGGGCTCGCAGAATCTCCAACAGCAGTTCCCCCCCCTTCCCATCTGGAAAATTTCTCTCCAACACCTCTAAAGCAGTACCCAAAATGATAAATTCACGCCTGGTAAAAAACCCTTGGCGAGCTAAAGTATATAAAGCCTCGCGCGCTTCTTCCGCTAAATCTTTCTCATCTTCATCTTCTTCCTCATTTTCTGCAAACTGCTCGTTCAAAGCTCCTTCAGGCGCTTTGAACAGGCTGCAGATCCTGATAAAACCACCGCCTCCGCGGCGGCTCTGCACCACATAGCCGTTGCGCAAGGCAAAGCGTGTATTGATCACATAGGTGATCTGAGAGGGAACACAGCCGAAAAGCTCGGCAATATCTTTCCTGCTTAATTCAACCCAGCCCTCGGGGCTCTTGTTCAACAGAGACTTGAGGTAGGCCTCGATTTCATTCACTAAAGACCTTGCTTCCATACCGCATTCCTCCTGCTGCTTAGTTGATCTCGATCGCCTCGATTATCTCTTGTTTCCAATCCTGCCGCATCGTGCGCATCACATCGTATTTTATAAATAGGGTCCATCAGCGCTGCGTGAGTTTGGGGGTATGCGGGACCCCATTTGACTATAATTGACCTTTTGACTTTTCTTGACTATTATTATAGACCCTCCAGCCGGGAAAGTCAAAAACCGATTCTGACTTATTTTCCCCTTGAGAATGCCTAAATAAACAGTATTGCTGAGATTATTATGCAATTAAGGAACGACATGAAAAATATCTAAAATATTCTATTATTTTCACGATCCCGTTGGGAGACGGAGCAGGAAAAGCAAATTGGAGAGAACAAAACTTGAGCAGCATAAAAACAACCTTGTTGAGGCAACCTTTAGTTGAAGGTAAAAATCAAAATAGGAGTGATACCATTGGCTTTACTGGGAATCAGCCTCACCCCCATCGGCACTAAATCAGCGAGCTTCAGCTCCACTGTAACCGGCGCCGTCCAAACTATTGAAGAAAAAGGCCTCAAATACCAGATCACCCCTACGGAAACCATTATCGAAGGGGAACTCGACGAACTGATGGAGGCGGCCAAAGAAATCCACGAGAACGCTATGGCCGGAACCAACAGGGTAATCACCAACATCACCATCGACGACCGGAGGGATAAAGAAGTCAATATGGAGGAGCAGGTGAATGTGGTCACACAGTCGCTGCGGTGAGGCACTGATAAGCTTCGCTTGAGTAATCGGCTGTTTATGTTCGGAACCCAGCCGGTCTCTGTAGGAAGAAAAATTAAGCCTTATCCAATATTGAGCCGGTC
Source organism: Thermacetogenium sp. UBA4966 (assembly GCA_002397275.1). Lineage (GTDB taxonomy): Bacteria > Bacillota > DSM-12270 > Thermacetogeniales > Thermacetogeniaceae > Syntrophaceticus. The sequence continues at coordinate 4,682 of DHAA01000068.1, forward strand.
AGTTCAATCAGTTCGTCTTCATGCAGATCTATTTTCCTCTTTTCCTCTTCACCCATTTTCCGAAAAACATCACGTACATGCTCTGCTTCTTCAAACATCTCCAAAAACTCAAGATGACAGGCATATCGCTCGATCAGCGGCTGATCATAGAAATCGCCTAAAACTCTGAACTCTATATCGCTGCCCGGCACAGCGACAGGCAGTTTGCTTATAAAGGAACAAATACAATAGACGTACAATAATTTGACAACAGCTACCTGCTTTCTGTCGCTGAGCAGAATAAGGAAAAACAAAGAATTGTTCACACAATCACGCAGTTCACTATCCTCGCTCTCTTTTGCCGCTTTGTCCAAACAATTAGTCAATTCGGGGAAAAAGAAACGAAACTCTCCCTCGGCAAAAAGCGTCTCCTCCAGCAGCGGCAAATTTTCAGCGGTAAGTCTGCGCTGCGCGGCGACGGTGTCCAGCATATCGATCAGTTTGGAAAGCATAGCGGAAATGCCTCCCAGCACTGAGTAAAGAGGAGTTTCGATTTTCAGCTTTCCCCCGGCCACCGCGGAAAGAGTTTTTTTAATGTCACCTTTCATATTTTCAGATAACATCTGATCATAAACAGGATACCTGCGTAAAAGCGAGCGCAGCTCCTGATACAACTCTTCATTATTAGCATCCTCGTATTTATCTCGAATTTTATCTAATTCCTCTTCTGCCGCCGCCAGATCAGCCGCGGTTTTATGTAAAACAGTATACAAAAAGAAGTTTCTGGTATCATCGATCACCAGCCACCCCAGAGCGATGAGCAGGGTTTTTATGTCTTCGTCGGAGTAGTCGTCGTAAAGCAGAGACATCCCTATCGAATCAACCGCCTCTATAATAAATATACGGCCCAGCGGACCCCCCAGATAATCAACAATTTCATGAAAAAGCTCATTATCCCCGGTATTGTCATCCTTCTCAAACTCAAACTGCCATACCGGAACTCTAATTGCCCTCAACTTATGCTTTTCTCCCAATAGCACTTGAACCCGCAGAGATAAGGCGCTCAAAGCACCCTCATCCTCGATTTCGCTTATCTGCTCCACTTCGTCCCACGCTTCATTGAGGAGCCTCCCCAGCGTCTCAGGAGAAGGCATATGACCATCCTCAGCCCGCAGCCCGCATAAAAAACCGAGGGTTTCTATAACATCCAGACCCTCGGCCGTAATGCTCTCCATGCCGACTGTTTGGCTGATGCGGCGCGTCGCTTCCCCCACCCGCTCCTGACAACACTTCTTGAATTTACGGCCGCTGCCGCAGGGGCAATCAGAGTTTCGTTCTGTTTGGAAAATTTTCATGACCGGCCTCCACTATTTTTGTTCATATAGAATAAATTTGACCTGGGATTGATTTTTCCTGCCGTAATATATTCGCTAAAATAAACTTAAGCCTAGGAGGGATCGAAAAAACCAAAAGAGGGTAGGGTTCTGTCCTACCCCCTTTGTCAAAGTTTTGTTCAATGCATTAGCGCATTTATATACGCACAGCGCGGTTTCCGCTTACCTGTATTCGTCAACACCCTTTTTTAAGTGATCAATAGCAAAAACTCCCGGTTCGGGATCAAAATATTCTGTAGTGTAGTTAAAAATAAACTTTCCATCAGCAACGCCCCCCGCATCCCATGTGGCGTCGAACACCACCCAACGGCCGCCGGCATATGCCTCATTCCAAGCGTGATTCGAGCTGTAGTTTTGAGGATTCTTTTTGATATCCTCCGGCATAGGCTCCCATGTGGCGATGCCATGGATCACTTTGGTTTTAACACCCGCGGCCCTCAATAACGCCGCGCATAAATCTGCATACCCCTGGCAAACTCCTTTACGAGCATGCAAAACGTTCAGCGCATCACAAACATACTCGCCGCTGTTGTAACCCTCGACGTCGTATGCTATATTCTTCGCCACCCAGTCATGCACAGCCTTCACTCTATCAAAATCCGCCGCCAGACCCTTGGTAATCGACTCAGCTAAATTCATAATTTCCGGATGATCACTTTGAACATCTCTACTTGGAAACAAAAACTGCAGATCTGTGCGCGTATCGGTATTTTCAACTTCACAGCCGTCAACCCTGTAGAAACTATTACTTCCATTCAGCCGCTGCTGCCTCTTGCTCCATCGTTTCATCGCACAGTTTTTATTAGCGCCGTTACATTACCGGCGATTAAGTCGCGCTCCGCCCCCCTTTCCCGGCGTAACTTTTGAACAAAATAAGGCGTCTAGTTACTATTTCGGTGTAAAAAAAGATTTCATGAATAAGGCATGATTTTCCTTCCCTCCCGTATGGGAAAAATGTCTTAATTATTTATTACCTTTGGAGGAATTTTTGATCTCGTGAGGAATATATGTCTTGTCGGGAATTTAGTCTATCGCGATTGATGTATACACTTAAAATCAGAAACCGACAAGAACACTTAACAGCAAAAAGAGCGAAGAACGAAGGCATCTGGACTTTGCTGTTTATAGATAAAATCACTAAATATGGAGGGGGTGAAATAGTGAAAAAGACGCTAAAGGTTATACTGGTGGTTCTTTTCACTATACTTGGTTTTTTACACAGCAACGGATATACAATCGCCTATGCACAAAGCAGCTATAGCTATACACCAATTATGGGGCAAAGCCAGGACCTAAAAACTCAGGCGGTTCAGCTTCTAAAAACGAATAACAGCTATAACAATGATCATCCGAAAACAGATGAATACATAAACGGCTTCGTCAATACCACATGGGAAGAAGCGACTCTGGAAGGAATAAAGCCGGAGGTAACATATTCTCTGATGATGCTGGAAACCGGCTGGCTTAAATTCGGTGGCAGGGTATCTCCAGACGATCACAATTTTGGAGGAATAGGCGCTACCGATAGCGGCGGTACTCCTGCAAAATTCGCCGATGATAGAGAAGGAATAAGAGCGGTTGTTCAGCACTTGAAAGCTTATGCCTCTTCAGACCCTCTCCGGTCAGACTGCGTTGACCCCCGGTATGAACTTGTGAACCCAAAAGGCTGCATAATCAATGTGGAACTGTTGGGCCAGAAAGAAAATCCCGAGGGACGGGGCTGGGCGACAGGGTTCGGCTATGGGTTTAAGATAAAAAACATTATAAACCAGTTGGCCGGAAAGCCCTTAACACCAATTATCACCAATCTGACGGCTACATGCAGCGATTCTACATATTCCATCGCAGCTACAGGTGTTTATGCCGACGGCGCTTTATATAAATTCAGCTCCATTGATACGGCGACAGGCCGGGAGAGCTTGATACAGAACTATAGTCAGAACAATAAAGCCGACTGGAAACCCGACAATGACGGCAATTATAAAATAAAGGCATATATAAAAACACCATCCAGCCCCAACGAATTTGATGCATATACTACTTTAGCAAAAGCATCTCCCACAACTATACAATCCTTCGATATCGGCGGTACTGCTTTCTACGCCGGCAAGTCCTATACCGCCACCGCCAACGCTACCAGCGTCAATAAACCAATGTACAGATTC
>DHAA01000068.1:8419-12209 GCA_002397275.1 Thermacetogenium sp. UBA4966
ATTCTGGCTCGGTAACTTGGACACCGGTAAATGGACTATCATTCAGGACTACAGTACAAAAAATACAGCTGCCTGGAAGGCTTCAACACCCGGTAGGTACGAAGTCAATGTCCACGTGAGAGACTCCGCCAGCAATAAAGCATACGAAGCTGTCAATTTTAAAGATATTACTGTCAAAGCATCTCCCACAACTATACAATCCTTCGATATCGGCGGTACCGCTTTCTACGCCGGCAAGTCCTATACCGCCACCGCCAACGCTACCAGCATCAATAAACCAATGTACAAATTCTGGTTGGGCTATTACAGCAACGGCAAATGGTCCTGGAATATATTACGGGACTACAGCGCCTCTAATAGTATATCCTGGACACCTACTAAATCTGGTCTCTATGAGGTCAATGTCCATGTAAGAGACTCCGCCAGCAATGAGGCATACGAAGCTGTTAAATTTAAAGATATAATTGCAAGAGTATCAGATCGAGAAATTATCGTATTGGATGCAGGGCATGGAGGAACTGAACCCGGAGCAGTATCATCACCAAAAACTGGTAATATAAGGGAGGCAAAAATAAATCTTGCTCAGACCTTGATTCTAGGTAATTTATTAAAAGAACAAGGATTTACTGTGATATATACACATGATGCTGATATATTTCTCAGCTTAGGTGACAGAACTGCTATCGCTAATTTAACCGGCGCAGATTTGTTCCTGAGTATCCACCATGACTCTGCTTACCCAAATACTACAGCAAAGGGTATTAGTACTCATTACAGTACTTACAGACCTTTGTTAGATAATGCAGGACTTGCGAAAAAAGATACCATATATGGCAGTGACATTACTTATGATCGCACTCCATGCCAAACAGCAATAAAAAGCAAAAAATTAGCGGAAATGCTAGTAAACAATATAGCCACTCTTGGTTTTAACATATGTCCTCAAGAAAATGGATCAGGTGCGCATGATCATAATTTATATGTAACAAAGAACACGATAATGCCCTCTGTTCTGATCGAAGCGGGATTCATGTCCAATGATGCCGAAGTCTTAAAGGTAGCGAGTAAAGAAGTGCAACTAGCAATCGCTCAAGCAATAGCAGACACAATTATTGATTTTTTTAACCTATGAGGTTTAAGGTTAAATCTTAATTCTCTACAGGGGGTTTGCTTTAAAAAGCAAACCCCCTGCTTTTCATAGCGGCGCCGGCGACCGCATGTTCCGGTACAGCGACCGGCTTTCTTGATTATGGTAGCAATATGCAAGTAATACGTTTTTTCGCGGGCTTGGGCGCCTGACAATGGCGACTACTTCGCTTCGATCTTCGCCTGTACCGCTGCCAGAACCTCATCGCTTATGCGCAGCGGCCATCCCAAAATAATGCCGACAGTATCCAGGTATGTTTCCACTGCGGGCGACGGGGAAGCTTTTTGTACACGTACAGCATCGGCAGGTCGAGAACGGAACCGGGCCAGGGCCGTCAACGACCCCGTCTGTTCTCTACCAGAGCGAAGTCCTCCGGGCTGTCCCAGGGTTCTTCAGCAACCGCCGCGCTGGTAGCATAACAGCTTCGCTTACCGCTAATTCGCCGCCGATCACGTAGGTTTTCTCATTCCCTGCCAGGGCTGCTTTGGTTTCTTCCGGTATGCTGTCTGTCTTTACTAAAAGCACGGGAATTCCGGCATAGTGGGCATAGGCGCCGGCAGCCAGGGCATCGGCAGGGTTGCTGCCGTTGGCTATCAGGGCGTTCTTAACTTCTCCTCCCAGTTCTTTACCGATTTTAAAGATCTCTGCTGCTGTTGCATAGCGGTTATTGCCTGAGACACGGGTTGCACTCAGGCTTAGGCTTTCCAGTTCGCTGATTATTGCATCGGAAACAGCTAAGCTGCCGCCCAAGACGTAGGCCTAGAAGCGCCAAGTGTATCGACAACATCCTTCGTATCTTCCGGCAAGCTGCCGGCACTCGTCAGCAGAATGGGCGCATCTGCCGCACCGGCCAAATAGCTGGCGGCCAAGGCGTCTGCATAGCCATGCGCATCTTCACCATTGGCAATTATTACCTTCTCGAGTGGACATCACCCTTCCCTCGGCAACGGGTGTAAGCAAAAATCGTAGCGCCTTATCCCCTGCCGCCAGGTAGCGGCTGCCATTCGTCACCGCATAAACTCTGGCCAAAACGCTGAGCGATTGGCCTGCGCCATGCCTGAAACCCAGCCGGGCTTATATACTTCACCGTTCAGATAGTATTCGAAGGAAAAGGGATAGCAAAACGCTCCTGCATCATCCTCATAGGTTATAAAAATCAATAATTGTGTCTGCTATTGCTTGAGCGATTGCTAGCTGCATTTTTTTATCCGCTACCTTTAAGACTTCGGCATCATTGGACATGAATCCCGCTTCGATCAGCACAGAGGGCATTGTGGTATACTTAGTCACCATAAATATATTATCTTTGTGCCCCCTATTGTAAAAACCAAGTTCCGCTATACTGTCTACTATATTCTTTGCCAATAAGATACTTGGCTCTACAGTTTCTGCAACCAGTTTACTGGAACAGTAATAGGTTTCCACGCCATGTGCAGATTGCCCATCAAAAGAATTATGGTGAATGCTCAAGAATAGATCGGCGTTTAAATTGTTTGCCACATCGACTCTGTTTTGTAAATCCTGGCCTTCAGAAATACTATTATCGCGCTCAGGAATTATGTCCCGGGTATAAACGACATTCACTCCGTATCCTTGGAGTAGTTCCCCCAGAATCCTGGTCTGCTGTTCGTTCAGATCAGCTTCTGTGAGCGAACCGGTGGCAACTGAGGATACGGCGCCGGGGTCAGTTCCGCCATGGCCGGCATCCAAAACGACGGTAAATATTTCTCCCAGCAGTTTCAGTTTCTGCAGCGCATCCGCCACAGCGCTGTTCACAGCCAGGGGGCCGCCGAAGATATTAAATCTAGCAGAAGATGTGGCTGCGCCTGCCAGGTAGGGCTGCACCTCGGCCAGGCTGTTCTTGACGTAGATAATAGGATCTCCGTATGCCGCCGCTCCCACCGCGTCGGCCAGGTTCAGATAGCCGACGATGGAGAATGCTTGCGGCGCCGGAAAGAGGTTCTTAGCTACTTCAAGACTGGTTTCTATGCGGTCATGTCCGGCGTAACGCGCACTTGCGCCTAGTTTCTCATAAACCGCCTTGCTGACCACGGTTTCGCCGCCGACCACATCGATGGTCTTAATGTTCAAGCCGGCAATCGCCTGTTTCGTTTCGCCGGGTACGCTGTCTTTGCTCACCAGCAATATGGGTCGTTTTTCGCTGGAGGCCAGGGGTCCGGCGACCAGGGAATCTGCCGGCGCCGAGCCGCTGACCACCAGGGCGGTGTCTGTTTTGCCTCCCTGCGCCGCGATCATCGCGGCCGTGGCGTAGCGGTTGGCGCCCTGCAGGCGCTCAACTTTCAGGCCGAGGCTTTTCAGCTTGCCGGCTACCGCCGCGGATACAGCCAGCTCTCCGCCCAGGATATAGGCTGTGTCGGGCTTCAGTTTTTTAACGGCGTCCTCTGTTTCCTGGGGCAGGCTGCCGGGGCTGGTGAGCAGGATCGGCGCTTCCTTCACCGCGGATAGATAGCTGGCCGCCAGGCCGTCGGCGAACTGCCCTTCGTTGTCGCCGCGGGCGATGATCACTGCCGCGGCGCCGTTCGGATAGGCGCCGAGCGCGGTCTGGGCAGCGGTATCGTAGCGGTTGCCGCCGGATATTCTGTTCACCTGGCCGCCGGAGTCACCCGCGGCGAAGGCCAGAGC
>DHAA01000146.1 GCA_002397275.1 Thermacetogenium sp. UBA4966
TAGAGTATGGAAACAGCGATTACCGTTGAAAACTTATCCAAGCAATTCAACCGGTTAACAGCTCTGGACCGCATTTCGTTTCATGTCCATGCGGATAACAACGGCTAGTTGTAATTTTTCTACTCATTTATCATGCCCGATACTAGGGCAGTGGGTTAAGAAAAATTTTTGAGTTTTCTTGACAGCGGCCTTCGCTTGTTTTATTCTATAGGCAAGGTCCTTTAAGCTGGTCCCGTGAGACCGGCAAGGAAGAATATTTTAAGCCACGCGCCTGCTGTAAAGGTACCTGAAGCAGGTTTTTTTGTGGAATGAATCAGGAGGGGATGGATTGACCCCGCGCGAGAAAGTCGAGATTATGGATGCAGATGGGATCCGACGGGTGCTGACCAGGATCGCCCATGAGATTCTGGAGAAAAACGCAGGCACGAAAAATCTTGCTTTGATCGGTATCAGGAGACGGGGTGTCCCTCTCGCCAGGAGGATCGCTGAAAATATTAAAGAGATTGAAGGCGCCTCGACGCCGCTGGGCATACTGGACATCACCCTCTATCGAGATGACCTGAGCCAGCTTGATTATCATCCGTTGGTAAGAAAGACTGAAGTTCCTTTCACTATTACCGATAAGAAGGTTGTTCTCGTCGACGACGTATTGTTTACCGGCCGCACGGCCAGAGCCGCTCTGGACGCCCTGGTAGACCTGGGCCGGCCTCGCATCATTCAGCTGGCTGTTCTGATAGACCGGGGGCACAGGGAATTGCCCATCAGAGCGGATTTCGTAGGAAAGAACGTCCCTACTTCCCGCAGAGAATTGATAAACGTCAGTCTCCAGGAGACAGATGGGGAGGACAAGGTGACAATAGTTGAGAAAGAAACATAACGGCTGCACATCCCTTTAAATCTAGTCCGGAGAGGCTGGCAAGGGGGCGGTGGTAAGGAACAAAAGAACCTCTTTGCCGGCCTGAAATAGGCGCAAGAGGTTTTTTTATATAAATTAAAGGGGGTAAACATAAGGTTATGAGGTTTAAACAGAAGGATGTCCTCGGTCTAGAGGGCTTAAGCCCGGCGGAGATCAATTTGATCCTGGATACGTCGGAGCCCATGAAAGAGATCATGACAAGGGATATCAAAAAAGTTCCTACATTGCGCGGCCACTCGGTTATAACGCTGTTTTATGAGCCCAGCACTCGCACTCGTACCTCCTTTGAATTGGCGGCCAAGTACCTGGGGGCCGATACAAGCAGCGTTGCGGTGGCTGCCAGCAGTGTCCAGAAGGGGGAGAGCCTGCGCGATACTGCCAGGACACTGGAGGCCATGGCCGCAGATGTGATCATTATCAGACACAGCGCCGCCGGCGCCCCTCACCAGCTGGCGCGTTGGGTGAGTTCTCGGGTGATCAATGCAGGCGACGGAGCTCACGAGCACCCGACCCAGGCCCTCCTCGACATGTACACCATCCGTGAAAAGAAAGGCGGATTTCAGGGGTTAAAAGTTGCTATTCTCGGCGATATCTCTCACAGCAGGGTGGCCCGCTCCAACATCTGGGGTCTGACCAAGATGGGAGCAGAGGTGAGAGTCGTCGGTCCCGCCACCTTGATGCCGCCGGGAATAGACAGGCTGGGGGTAGAGGTCTTCCATCACTGGGAAGACGGCCTGCAGGATGTGGATGTGATCAATGTGCTGCGCATCCAGCTTGAGCGTCAGAAGAAGGGTCTTTTTCCCAGTATCAGAGAGTACTCAAGTTTGTACGGGCTGGATGAGAACAAGCTGAAGGTGGCCAAGCCTGATGTGCTTGTGCTGCACCCGGGCCCTGTGAACCGGGGGATAGAGATCAGTCCGCAGGTGCAGGATGGTTCCCACGCGGCGATAAATGAACAGGTGACCAACGGCGTGGCTGTCCGCATGGCCCTGCTGTACCTGCTGATGGCGAGAGGTGAGCAAGATGAAATACCTGCTTAAGGGCGGAACTGTTGTCGACCCTGTTTCCGAGATAAAAGAAAGAATGGACATTCTTGTACAGGATGGCGTCATCGCCGCTTTGGATCACCGCCTTGATGTTCCAGGATCTGAAGAGCTTTCTCTGGATGGCTGTTACATTTTCCCCGGTTTTGTGGATCTGCATTGCCACCTCAGAGAGCCAGGTGAAGAATTGAAGGAAACTATCCCCACCGGTACCAGGGCCGCGGCGAAGGGAGGCTTTACCGCTGTTGCCGCTATGGGTAATACCAATCCGCCCGCGGACAGCGGAGCGGTGATCAATCTGATCAAGGATAAAGCGAAGGCGGCGTCTTTCCCGGTTTATCCGGTGGGCTGCGCCACGAAGGGACGAAATGGTGAGGAACCTTCGGAAATCGGGGATTTGGCGAATGCCGGCGCTGTCGCCCTCTCTGACGACGGGTCCCCCATCATGAACAGCGAGGTTCTGCGGCGTGTGATGGAGTATGCTCAGATGTTTGACCTGCCTGTGATCAGCCACTGCGAAGATATGGATTTGCGTGGTAACGGGGTGATGAACGAAGGATTCAACTCAACATTACTGGGTCTGGAAGGAATACCTGCCGCTGCGGAGGAGGTCCATGTTGCCCGGGACATTATTCTAGCCGAGATGGCCGGGGCGCGTCTGCATATTGCTCATGTAAGCGCCGCCGGGTCGGTGGAGCTGATCAGGAAGGCGAAACAGCGAGGGGTGCAGGTCACCGCGGAGGTCACTCCGCATCACCTCTGCCTGACCGATGATGCGGTAAAAGATTTTGACACCAATACCAAGGTCAATCCTCCTCTGCGCACCAAAGATGATCTGGAGGCGCTGTATGAGGGGCTGAAAGACGGAACGATCGACGCCGTCGCCACAGACCATGCCCCGCACCGGAGCGATGAGAAGGAGCAGGAGTTTAACCTCGCTCCCTTCGGGATCTCCGGTCTGGAGACCGCGGTTCCTCTGATCTGGGAGCGCCTTGTGGAGAGCGGAATACTGAGCCCTCTGGAGCTTGCCCGGAAAATGGCCTTCAATCCCGCACAGATTTTAGGGTTGCCGGAGAGGGCGATCAGCGCGGGCTGCGCCGCCAATCTGACGGTGATCGACCCCCGCCTGAAACTGCCGGTAAAGGTTAAAGAGTTTGTTTCACTGGGTAAAAACTCTCCTTTCGACGGATGGGTTTTGCGCGGATGGCCGGTGATGACGATCAGCGGAGGCGAGATCAAGTATTCCCGTGAGCGGTAGTCTGCGCTTCCAAAAAGATGCGCCGAAGATTTTATAGCAATCTATGTTTTAAAGAGTCGTCTCTTTATACAGAATAATATACTGATGTGACGGAAAATAAGGAGGAGAAATATGCCGCGGATACCGGATCTAAAAAAAGTGATGGTCATCGGTTCCGGACCGATTATTATCGGGCAGGCAGCAGAGTTTGACTATGCGGGCACACAAGCCTGCCGCGCCCTTGCCGAAGAGGGTGTGCAAGTCGTCCTTGTCAACAGCAACCCCGCTACAATAATGACCGACCGGCAGATGGCGGATAAAATCTATATTGAACCCCTGACCCTGGATTTTGTAAGCAGGGTGATTGAAAAAGAAAGGCCCGACGGCCTGATCCCAACCTTAGGGGGCCAGGTGGGGCTTAATCTGGCGGTGCAGCTCTCTGAGGCGGGAATCCTTGAAAAATACCGGGTGCGCTTGCTCGGCACTCCATTGCAGGCGATAAAAAGAGCGGAGGACCGGGAACTGTTCAAGGATATGCTGGGCGAAATCGGAGAGCCGGTACCGGAAAGCTCTGTTGTAGTGAGTCTGGATGAGGCGCTGGCCTTCGCCGGCAAGACCGGCTACCCGGTTGTGGTGCGCCCCGCCTATACCCTGGGGGGCACCGGGGGCGGACTGGCCAACGATGAGGAGCAGCTGCGCACCCTGGCGGGCAGAGGCCTGACTTTAAGCATGATCCATCAGGTACTGATCGAGAGCAGCGTAGGGGGCTGGAAGGAGATCGAGTACGAAGTTATCCGCGACGGCGCCGATAAATGTATCACCGTCTGTAATATGGAAAACATAGATCCGATGGGTGTTCACACAGGGGACAGTATTGTAGCGGCGCCCAGCCAGACGCTCAGCGACGGGGAATTGAGGATGCTGCGCGACGCCTCGTTAAAGATCATCCGCGCTCTGGGGATTGAGGGGGGCTGTAATATACAGTACGCCCTCGATCCGAAAAGCCTTAATTATTATGTAATTGAAGTCAACCCGCGCGTCAGCAGATCCAGCGCTCTTGCCTCCAAGGCCACAGGATATCCCATTGCCAGAGTGGCGGCTAAAATAGCCCTGGGGTTGAGGCTTGATGAAATTGAAAACGGCAAAACAAACGCTTTTTTTGAGCCTGTTATGGATTACTGTGTGCTCAAGTTTCCCCGCTGGCCTTTTGATAAATTCAAGGGGGCGGACCGTTCCCTGGGCACACAGATGAAGGCCACAGGAGAGGTGATGGCTCTCGACCGCACCTTTACCGGCGCCTTATTGAAGGCTGTCCGTTCCCTGGAAATTAACGCTTCCGGGCTGACCTTCCACGGCCTGGATCAGTGGAGCAGAGAAAAACTCCTGGAGAGGCTGGCGGTTGCCTCCGACGCGCGGCTGTTTTTAATAGGCGAGGCCTGCCGGCGGGGTTTTTCACTGGATAAATTAGCGGAATTAACCATGATCGATTCCTATTTTTTAAGGAAGATCAAGGAGATCACCGATATGGAGAAGGAATTAGCCGGCGTCTCTTCTCTGAGCGTGCTTTCCCCTCGACTGCTGCTGCAGGCGAAAAAAATGGGTTTCAGCGACGAATTGATCAGCGGCCTGACCGGAATAAAACAGGGGGAGATCAAGCGGCTGCGCAGCGCGGAGGGGATCACCCCCGTTTACAAGATCGTGGATACCACCCCTGCTCAATTCGAGGCAGCCACCCCTTATTTTTACTCCACATATGAAGGGGAAAACGAGGTGGTTCCCAGCGCCAAGCGCAAGGTGCTGGTGCTGGGAGCGGGCCCCATCAGGATCGGCCAGGGGATTGAGTTCGATTACTGTTCTGTGCAGTCGGTCTGGGCGTTAAAAAGAGAAGGTGTGGAGTCTCTGATCATCAACAACAATCCGGAGACCGTGAGCACCGATGCGGACACAGCGGACCGCCTTTACTTCGAGCCGTTGACCCTGGAGGATGTGCTGCATGTGGTGGAACTGGAGCACCCGGAGGGGGTGATAGTACAGTTCGGGGGGCAGACCGCGATCAACCTGGCGGGGCCCTTAGCTGCCGCAGGCATCAGAGTTCTGGGAACCTCTGTGGAAAAAATCGACGAGGCCGAGGACAGGGACAGGTTTGAGAAACTGGTAAAAAAATTGGGCATTCCGGTGCCTCCCGGCCGCGGCGCCGCCTCTTTGGAAGAAGCCCTGCAGGTAGCCCGAGAGATCGGTTTTCCGGTTTTGGTGCGCCCTTCCTATGTTCTCGGCGGCCGAGCGATGGAGATCGTCTACACCGAAGAAGAACTGGCGGAATATGTGGAATCTGCGGTTTCAGTTTCCTCGCATCACCCGATTCTGGTAGATAAATACTACCTGGGGCAGGAATTAGAGGTCGATGCCGTCAGCGACGGCGATGATGTGGTCATCCCCGGCATCATGGAGCATATCGAACGGGCAGGGGTCCATTCCGGAGACAGCATCGCTGTTTACCCGGCAAGGGTCGAGGATGAGGTGCGGGAAAAAATGATCGACTACACCACTCGCCTGGCCCGCTCGCTGGAGATTAAAGGGCTGCTCAATATTCAGTTCGTTTATTACCGGAGGGATGTCTATGTCCTGGAGGTCAATCCCCGGGCGAGCAGGACGGTCCCCTTCCTGAGCAAGATCACCGGGGTTCCTATGGTGGAATTGGGCACAAAGGTGATGCTGGGAAAGACCTTGCGGGAGATGGGTTACGGAAGCGGCCTGATCGCTCCCCGGTCCCTGGTGGCCGTCAAGGCGCCGGTCTTTTCCTTCGGCAAGCTGACACAGGTGGATATCTATCTGAGCCCTGAGATGAAGTCTACAGGGGAGGTGATGGGTGTCGATTACTCTGTGCCCCGCGCCCTCTATAAGGGTCTGCTGGCGGCAGGGTGCACTATACCTCTTTTCGGGAATGTTCTGGTGACCGTCGCCGACCGGGATAAGGAGGAGTCTCTCCCCATCATCGCCGGGCTGCAGAAGCTGGGGCTTCATTTT
>DHAA01000020.1:0-5102 GCA_002397275.1 Thermacetogenium sp. UBA4966
TCTATTTCCGTCTTATAGCGCTCGATTTGCGTCTTAATCAGAGAACTGATCTCTTCAGCACGTATCCCCATTTACATGTTCACCTCAAGCTTTCCTTGCGATCTTTCCATAATGCGCGCCCCCATCATCTGCAAATTCTTTGTTACGCTGCCGTCAAAAACACGGTCTCCAATCTGAACGACCAGGCCTCCCAGCAACTCCGGGTGCACGCTGACGTGAAGCTCAATACTCTTTCCCGTGGCTTTTTGCAAGACATCCCGCAGATTCAACTCGACCTGAGAACCCAACGGGTAGGCGGTTTTGATCGACGCCACGACGATATTTTTGTGTTTCCGGAAAAGATCCCGGTAGGCTTCCCTAATAGCCCCGAAACTTCCTTCGCGGTGCTTGTCAACAAGTATCTCCAGAAAACCAAGAACAACAGGAGAAATACGATCCTGCATAATTTTCCTGATTATCTCTTTTTTAGCCATCGTAGGAACACGCCGGTATTCCAACACTTCCTGCAGGTCCGGCTCCTGCGCGAGAAGAGCGGCAATCTGCTCCAGATCCTGAGCAACCTCATCCACCGCCTTCAGTTCACAGGCAACATCGAACAGACCCTTGGCATAGCGGCGCGCCACCGCTTCTTTAATCAATGAATTTCCCCTACCTCATTCAAAAAATCATCGACTATCCTCTTATTATCCTCTTCATTAATATTGCGGCTCAGAATCCTCTCAGCAGCCATGACGGCCAGAGCGCTTACCTCCCGGCGCAGGTCGAGCAAGGCTTCGTCCTTTTCCCGCCGGATCTCCTGGCGTGCTCTCTCCAGCAAAGCCGTCGCTTCATTACGGCTCTGTGCCAGTATGGCCGACCGCTCTTCCTCCCCGGCTTTGGCCGCTTTGGCTATGATCTCCTGCGCCTCTTGTCTGGCGCCGGCAATCTGCTCCTTGTATTCACGGAGAAGACTTTCGGCCTCAGTACGGCCGCGTTCCGCCTCGGAAATATTATCGGCGATCTCTTTACTCCTGTTGTCCATAAAATTCATCACAGGATGATAAGCGAACTTATAAAGCAGGGCCAGGATTACCAAAAAGTTGATAACCGCCCAGATAGCTGTCGATAGGTTGAATGTCACTTGCTAGTCCCTCCCAGGAACCGGTCAAGATATACCCGGGGGCGTGCACAGGGTGTGATGCGCCCCTGGGTACCAATAAATACCGCTGACTCTTCCCGGTTCGCAATTACAGGCTGCCGCCATAAATCTTTACGCTTCCGCCTGAAGCAGGCGCCAACCTCACCTTCGGCTCCGCTTATTATCATAAACAAGAGCTTACATTTTGAAAAGCAGCATAAAAGCTATGAGAAGGCCGTAAATAGTCAACGACTCCATAAAAGCCAGGGCAAGAATCATCGTTGTGCGCAGTTCGCCGGCCACTTCCGGCTGGCGAGCTATCCCCTCCATCGCTTTCGCTGCCGTGGTACCCTGGCCAAGCGCGGGGCCGATGGTAGCAATACCCATCACCAGTGCTACGGCCAGTGCAATGATCGCGGATGTCATATTCATCTTCTGTTTCTCCCTCCTTTCCGCACCTACCTGCTTTTAGAAATCAATACTTCATACTCAGTGGGCATCTGCAGTAGCAGATGAAATATAAACGGCCGTCAGTGTTGTAAACACGATAGCCTGGATAAAGCCGAAGAGAATGCCCAGCACCTGCATAACAGCCGGAACAAGAGGAGCGCAAAGGCTTAACAACACGGCGACCACCATTTCCTCACCGAAAACATTGCCGAAAAGTCGCAGAGACAGCGAAAGCGGCTTGACCAGCTCCTCGATCAGATTCAAGGGGAACATGATAAAAAATGGCTGAAAGAAGTGCTTGATATAGCCGAAACCCTTCTCGCGGAAACCGGCGATCTGGATGAAAACAAACACAAGGATAGCCAATCCGGCGGTCACGCTCAATGTGCTGGTAGGCGCCCTGAAGCCCTCCACATGGCCGGCGAAAGGTAGGAGACCCGACCAGTTGGAGATCAAAATAAAGAGAAAAAGGGTAGCCAGCAAGGGAAAAAAGCGGCGCGCCTTCTCCTGTCCCATCACTTTTCCCAAAAAATTGAGCAGCGTTTCCAGCGTGTACTCAACCAGACACTGAAAGCGGCCAGGCACCTTGTTTAGCTTGCGGGTGGCCACAAAGAAAACCAAAAAAAGGAATAGCATAACTGCCCACATCGTTGTTACATATCCTGTTACCTCTAAACCCAAGATCGTAAACAGGACTTTGGCATTTTCCATAGAACGAACCCCTTTCTGCGCCTACTGCAAGAGCCCTGTACCTGAACCCGCCCCCCTCTATGACGAGGATTTCTTCTTTGGAGAGTTCTTCTTCTTCCAGGGGTGTTTCTTGCTCTCCTTATATTCCTTTACTACCGTCACATTTTTCATGACAGTCAACCCCACCCCCGCCCCGATAAGTACCCAGATGTCGTTTGCAAAATAGTAAGCCAGGAACAGGGCGAGCATGTTGATAAAAAACCGCATCATATAACAATTAATAACCGCTGCCATCGCCTCGTCAGGAGGACGGTGCTTATTCCTCTTGATCGTCCATTGGAGGTAATAATGGTTGGCGACGCTAACCGCTGTCCCATAGAGGAAACCGATGAGCAGGAATTTCCAAAACATCTCTCCTCATCACTCCTTAGTCCCTCCATTTCCCTCATCCTTGTCCAGAGCTGTATTGATCATCCTGAATAAGGCGCGGAACCCTGCTGCAACTCCAACAAGAGAAAAAATGACGGTCATCACATAACCTGTTTTATGAAACAGCCAGCGATCCAAATAATAACCTATATAATAACCTATGAAGACCGAAGCTGCAAGAGTAATGCCTATATTTGTCATCAAGGCGAGGGCGTGCCATCCGCCCGCAGATTTTTTTTTCTTGTCCAACTCGACCTCCACTCAGTATTATTAAATAAATAACCGAGATTATTATCTTATTCTCTCTCATCAAAGAAATTCCTGCCGCAATATAGCCTTATCAAGGAAAATTTCTTGCAGCTCCTCCCCACTGTCCCGCT
Organism: Thermacetogenium sp. UBA4966; assembly: GCA_002397275.1. GTDB lineage: Bacteria > Bacillota > DSM-12270 > Thermacetogeniales > Thermacetogeniaceae > Syntrophaceticus. Next base: position 3,067 of record DHAA01000020.1, read on the forward strand.
CCTGCGGGTTTCATCCCCTGCCCGCGACGCGGTACGCCGCGGGTGAAAAGTCGGCGGGCGCGGGTCCCCTGCCGAAATAAGAATTAATAGCCTGGACAATACGCCCGCCAGCCAGCCCATCCCCATAGGGATTAACGGCGTTAGCCATCCTCCGATAGGCATCCTCATCAGCGAGCAGACGGTTGACCTCATGCGCTACCTTGCGCCGGTCGGTTCCGATCAACAGCGCCGTCCCAAAGGCAGCGGCCTCAGGCCTTTCCGTCACTTGGCGCAGAACAAGCGCCGGCTTCCCCAGAGCCGGGGCCTCCTCCTGAATTCCCCCAGAATCAGTAAGCACCAGATAAGACCTCTTCATCACGTTGATAAAGGGGAGGTAATCCAGGGGTTCTGTAAGATAAACCCGTTCCACACCGCGTAAAACGCTGTTTACCTCGCGGCGCACAACCGGGTTTTTATGCACCGGGAAGACAACCCCCGCCTCCGGATGCGCGGACAGCACATCCCCCAGAGCCAGATAGACATCGCGCAGCGGGGCGCCCAGGTTTTCCCTCCTGTGAGTGGTCAGCAGAATGACCCTTTTATTCTCGCTGAAGGGGAGCATTAGCTCAGGATCTAGTTGATAGGGCTGTTCCAGCGCCTGATAAAGAGCGTCGATCACCGGATTGCCGGTTACATAGATATGATTCCCTTCAATCCCTTCTTTTAACAGAGCATCCCGAGATCTGTCTGTGGGAGCGAAATGAAGGTCTGCCAGGCGGGTAGTGAGCGTCCTGTTGCTCTCCTCCGGGTAGGGGGCGTACTTTTGATAGGTGCGCAGCCCGGCCTCTACGTGTCCCACAGGTATCCGGCAGTAAAAGGCGGCCAGGGCGCCGGCGAAGGTGGTTGTCGTATCCCCTTGCACCAGCACCAAATCGGGGCGCTCCTCTTCCAAAATACCCTTCAAACCGGTTAGCACGGCTGCAGTCAGCTCAAAGAGATCCTGCCCCGGACGCATCACGCCCAGGTCATAATCAGGTTTTAGATTGAAGGTATCCATTACCTGGTCAAGCATCTCCCGATGCTGCGCGGTTGCCGCTACCCTGTTTTCTATGGCGGAACAGGAAGCGAGTTCTCTGATTACCGGCGCCATTTTAATGGCTTCAGGACGCGTGCCGAAGATGCTTAAAACCTTAACTTTTTCTTTTTTCACTTGACCTCTACTCCACTCTCAGGTACTCTTTTTCTATCAGCTTGCGGATGTGCCGCTCCAGGGCCTGCCCGATATCGGCCCCATATTCCTCTTCCAGCACAAACATCAGAGAAACAGCGGTCTGAGCCACATCCAACAACTCCCGCAGGATCATCTCCATCACCTGACGCTCGCTCATCTTTGTCTGCTCGCCGCTCATCCCCCGAAACTTGCCGATAGCCTGGGCCAGTTCCCCGGCTTCCTCCATCAGCTTGAAAGCCGTCGATTCCAGGGTGGGATTGAGATTGTTCAAGCGAGGCAGTGTGATGTCCTTAGTTTTCATCATGTCCATTTTTGTTATCCTCTCCCATACAGATTAGTTTAACCCCTGCTTCCTGAAAGATATCAGCCGCCAGTTGATCAGGGTATCCGCCTAGAAAATAAACATCCTTGATCCCCGCGTTGCAGATCATCTTGGCACAGAGAACGCAGGGCTGATGTGTGATGTAAAACACACCCCCCTTAATAGGAATCCCATGCAAGGCCGCCTGAATAATGGCGTTCTGTTCCGCATGCAGGCCGCGGCACAATTCATGGCGCTCGCCGGAAGGAACAGAAAGCCGCTGGCGCAGGCACCCCACTTCACAGCAGTGGCGAATTCCCGCCGGGGCGCCGTTATAACCTGTACAGAGGATCCGCCGCTCCTTGACGATCAGCGCTCCCACCTGACGCCTGAGGCAGGTGGAGCGTTTCGCCACAACCTGAGTTATTTCCATGAAATATTCCTGCCACCCGGGTCTTGTCAAGCCCCAACACCCCCCGTTTCACTATTCCGGCCTCCGACCTCCGGCTTCTAATTTCCGACCTC
>DHAA01000020.1:5351-7444 GCA_002397275.1 Thermacetogenium sp. UBA4966
ACTACTATGTATCGGGAAATCGCTGCAAAGCTTGCGCACAATCCGGCGCGCCTGCTCCAGTTTCCCCTGATCGCCCGGATGTGAGAGGACCAGGTTTATGGCGCCGGCTATCTGCTCCATCTCCTGCTCTCTCATCCCTCTGGAGGTCACCGCCGGGGCGCCGATTCTGATGCCGCTGGTTACCATAGGAGACTGAGGGTCCCCGGGAACCATATTTTTGTTGACGGTTATGCCGGCGTTATCCAGCATTAGTTCGGCATCCTTTCCGGTAATATTTTTGCAGCGCAGATCTACAAGCAACAGATGATTGTCGGTCCCCCCGGAAACCAGCGCAAACCCGAATTTCTTCAACCTCTCTCCGAGAACAGCGGCATTCTTAACCACCTGCCGCTGATAGCTTTTAAAGCCTTCTGTCCCCGCTTCCTTGAGGCACACCGCTTTAGCGGCGATAACATGCATCAGAGGGCCTCCCTGGCACCCTGGGAACACAGCGCTGTCCACCTTCTTGGCAAAACGCCGGCGGCACATGATCAAACCTCCGCGGGGGCCGCGCAGTGTCTTGTGCGTTGTTGTGGTAACAAAGTCGGCATGGGGGATGGGGCTGGGATGGATTCCGGCAGCCACCAGCCCTGCTATATGCGCCATATCCACCATTAAATAGGCCTCGCACTCCCGGGCAATTTCTGCAAAAGCCTGAAAATCGATCACCCGCGGATAGGCGCTGGCGCCGGCGATGATCATTTTCGGGCGTACCTGCAGGGCCTCTTCCCTGATCTTTTCATAATCCAATAAGCCGTCTCCATTGACCCCGTATGAGTAACTCTTGTAATACTTTCCGGAAATATTGGCGGCGAATCCATGGGTGAGGTGCCCGCCATGCTCCAAACCCATCCCCAGAATGCGATCGCCCGGTTTTAAAACCGACAGGTAAACGGCTGTGTTGGCCTGTGTACCTGAGTGGGGCTGTACATTGACATGATCCGCCCTGAATACATCCAGGGCGCGCCGTATAGCCAGATCCTCCACCACATCCACGCACTCGCAACCGCCATAATAACGCCTGCCCGGATACCCCTCGGCATACTTATTGGTCAGGACACTTCCCTGGGCTGCCATCACCGCCCGTCCAGCATAGTTTTCCGAAGCGATCAGCTCCAGTTTTTCCTGCTGCCTTTTTTCTTCAGAGCGGATAGCCTCTGCCAGCTCCGGATCACTGGAACCGAGAAATTCTTCAATAGGATCCATTCCCTTACTCCTCCGTTATTCTATTTTAAGCAGCGGCTATACTTTTCTTCGATAGCCCTGATCTTGGCGATCCGCTTGGCATGCCGCCCCCCTTGAAAGGTTGAGCGCAACCAGGTCTCGACAATCTCACAGGCAAGGCCTTTCCCGGTCACCCTTTCTCCAAGTGTTAAAATATTGGCGTCATTATGCTCCCGAGCAGCGCGCGCGGTAAAGGTGTCGTGACAGAGAGCCGCTCTGATCCCGGGGACCTTATTGGCAGCCATTACCATCCCTATCCCTGTTCCGCAGACCAAAATTCCGTATCTGTTTTCCCCGCGGGCAACCGACTCCGCGACTACAAGGGCGATATCCGGGTAATCCGCGGCTTCACGGTTTTGTACGCCGAAATCTGTAAAGCGGACCCCCTTGTCCTGAAAATACTCTTTGATCTCCTTTTTTAAACAAAAGCCGGCATGGTCGCTGCCAATAGCAATAGAGATCTCTTCGCCCACTTCTATAACAACCCCTTTTCATAAAATCAAAAAAATTACAGGAACAGTTCTCTAATCGCTGTCTTGAATCTGTCTGAGGGTTTGCTCGACAGCCCGGGCAAGCTCCTCGGCACACTCTCTGTACACATCTTCCGGTTGACCGTAAGGATCGGCAATATCAAACTGCGGCGTGTCATCGGCATCCTGGGACTGCTCGGCAAATTTCTTTAAAACGAAGATCTTTGGGGCAGCCTGTGGAAAAAGGCGCAGCAAGCGCTGTTTTTGCGCGGCGGTCATTGTCAGAATCAAAACCGCATCGTTCACCATCTCTGCGCTAAGCCGCCTTGCCCGGTGTCCGCCGACATCCGCCCCTTCCCC
>DHAA01000052.1 GCA_002397275.1 Thermacetogenium sp. UBA4966
TTTCAACTGTCGAAAATAGAATTATATCATATTTACTTGTTTTTACAAGTTGGGCCCGGCTGACAAAAAGGATTCTGTCGTGTCTCCAGCGAATTCCATCCGAATGCTTATTTATGATATGATCGGGCCGACAGCCTTGTTCGGGCTGTCGGTTATTCAAGAAAATGTTTAAGTGAGCGGACATTCTTACGAGTCCGGGGGAGGTCCGAGGGAATGAATATCCGTCTGGTGCTCAATCTGATGGGGAAGGCTCTGGTTTTACTGGGGCTGGCTATGCTTTTTCCGCTGTTCTGGGCTGTATTTGATCATGGCCCTGACCAAACGGCGTTTATTTATTCCATGATCATTACCTTGTTCAGCGGATTGCTGATCACGCTGGTGTCGCCCAAACAGGGTGAGATCCGCTACAGAGAAGGCTTTGCCGTAGTCACCATCGGGTGGCTTTTGATTTCTCTTTACGGCTGCTTGCCGTATCTGTTTTCAGGTGTGTGCACCAATTTTATTGATGCCTTTTTTGAGACAATATCGGGGTTTACCACGACAGGGGCGAGTATTTTTGCAAATGTTGAAGCTCTCCCCAGAGGAATACTGTTCTGGCGCTGCCTGACTCAATGGCTGGGCGGGATGGGGATCATTGTTTTCCTGGTTGCTTTGCTCTCGCACCTGGGAGTAGGCGCCAACCGGATTTTCCGGGCGGAAATCCCTGGCCTGACCTATAAAGTACTGCCCAGGATCAGTGAAACAGCCCAGGTTCTTTGGTTTACTTATCTGCTGATGACAGTTATTGAAACGGGAATATTATGCTTGTTGGGGATGCCGTTATTTGACTCGCTTTGCCATACCTTCGGCTCTATGGCCACCGGCGGTTTCAATATCAAAAATGCAAGCGTCGGTCATTATGGACAGGCGTCGATTCAGTGGGTGATCACCCTCTTCACGTTTTTGGCCGGCGCTAATTTTGCTCTTTACTACCTTTCTTTTCGTCAGCGCAGTTTAAAGGTTTTTTGGAGGAATGAAGAGTTCCGTTTTTATTTTATAGTAGTCCTGCTGGCTGTTGTGGTAGCGGTTCTCAATAATCTTTCTCTTTTTGGCAGTGTGGAGGAACTTTTCAGGGTTTCTGCGTTTCAGGTGGTGTCCATCGTGACGACGACAGGTTATACTAATACTGATTTCAACCGGTGGCCGTACATGTCGCAGGCGCTCTTGCTCGTATTGATGTTTATCGGGGGATGTTCGGGATCCACCAGCGGGTCCATCAAGGCCGGCAGGATCTTGATCTTGCTGAAGCAGACAGTATTGGAGATTAAAAAGCTCATTCACCCCAGGGCTGTCTTTTCTCTGAAGATAGGCGGCAAACAGGTATCCAAAGAAACTGTTAGCAATGTGACGCAATTTTTCTTTTTGTATGTTAGTATTGTAGTTGTTTCCAGCGTTGCCCTGACCGGCATGGGCTTAGATATGATGACTGCCTTTGATTATGTTGCCGCTTCATTTGGTAATTTGGGTCTTGCCGGAGATTTTTCCGTGCTTCCCGGCGCCGGCAAATTGTTGCTGGGTTTTCTTATGCTGCTGGGCCGTCTGGAGATATACACCGTAATTGTTATGTTTGCGCCAAGTTTCTGGAAGTAGGCGGGATGCGGAGTTCTTTGGTTTTAAAAAGGCAAGGAGATGCATGAGATGAGGATCGTTATTGTCGGGGCGGGTAAGGTTGGCTTCAGCATAGCGCAAATGCTCTCTAAGGAAGACCACGATGTGGTGATCATCGAAAAGAATGAACAGCGCCTGCAGATCGTCGATGATCACCTTGATATTCAAACCATCTGCGGCAGCGGGGCGGACTGCGGTATTCTGGAAGAGGCGGGTATTCGGGAGTCAAGGCTGTTTATCGCTGTTACGGAGACAGATGAGGTGAATATGGTGTCCTGCGCCCTGGCCAAACAGTATGGCGTGCCCAAAACGGTCGCCAGGATCAGGAACCCCGAGTATGCGCAGGATGATCGGCGTGTCTCTCTTTCTAAAATAGGGGTTGATCTGGTCATCAACCCGGAGAGGGTTACCGCCATGGAAATCGTTAAGCTGCTGGAGCACCCGGAGGCCAGCGAAATCGAATACTTCGCCAACGGTCAGGGGCAGATGGCCGAGTTGAAAATTGAAGAAGGGTTCCCGATGGGTGGACAGAAACTTCACCAGTATGATTCTACCGGGCAGTTTCTGATAGTGGCCGTTATCCGGCACGGGCGGTTGATTATACCGAGCGGGGATGACGTTATTCAACCCGGGGATCACGTGTTCATTATAGCGCGCACCAAGGATATGCGGCGGACGGAAAATCTCTTTCTAACTAAAAGGCTGCCGGCAATCGAGTATGTGGTTATTCTGGGAGGGGATTTGATCGGTTATTATCTGGCCAGGGAGTTGGAGAGAAAAAAGTATGTAGTGAAGGTGATCGAAAAGGACAGGAAAAAGTGTAAGGACTGCAACAGCCGGCTGCAGCAGACCCTGGTGATCAACGGAGATGGAACAGATATCGATCTGCTGATGGAAGAGAACGTTGGCCAGGCCGATGCTTTGGTGGCGGTTACAGATGACGATAAACTCAATCTGCTGGTTTGTCTGATCGCCAAGGAGTTAGGGGCTAAAAAGACTTTTGTCCAGATTCGCCGTTCGGACCTGATTCCTTTGATCGATCATGTCAATGTAGACAAAGTGATCAGCCCCAGGATGTTCACTGCCGGCGCCATCTTGCGCCTCATCAGACGGGGGGACGTCTCTTCAGTAACGCTGCTGGGCGACAGCGACGCAGAAATGATCGAACTGACCATTCCGGCAAAGGCCCCGGTTGTTAATAAGACGCTGAAAGCCATACCTTTGCCCAAGGGTACCCTGGTGGGTGCGATCATGCGCGGAAAAGAGGTGATCATCCCCAGCGGCGACGACGTCATCCAGGTAGACGATAGGCTGACCCTGTTTACGGTTCCGAGGAATATTCCGAAAATCGGACATTTCTTTGAACCCAAAAGGTGACCGAATCACGATCACGAAAAAAAGCGCGCGAAATCAAGCGGAAATCAAGCGCGCTTCTTGACTTCTCTTAAAAGATTATGTAACATTTTAATATTAAGGGCTTCAGGTTGCCGCGTAAATATGCCCGTATATGAATCCTTTATAATGTTCAGGCACGGAATTTGCATTAATACTTAATTATACAAAACAACGCGGCCCCCGAAGCTGTCGGTTTACCTCCCAAATTCAGTAATAAACTAGCCGGCAGCTTCTTTTTTATTTTATCTAAGGATATCCTCTCTGTAACAAGGGCCGCTTCTTTATGTAATATTTTCACAGCATATGACCGTCCGGGTTTCGCGCCAGACGGTCATGTGTTGGATAACATGTTTTAACCCCTTTTTAATCCTTATTCTCTTTCTCTCTTCTCTTTCATAATGTGGTCATAGAGAAGATACATTTCGTCATAGGGAAACTCGTATTCGATTTTTTTCTCCTTCGCCGGAACCGGCGTCAGCGTTGCTTTCGTCTCATTAACGTCTGCATATGTTTTTTTCAAAACGACTGCCATTATGATCGACCTCCTTTGGCGGCCTGAGCCGTATGTAACTTATTTCACTTACAAATTAATGCAAGAAGCATGCCACTTCCTACGGAAAAATAAAAAAACAACATATTTTTTGAGCCGCTTGTTACAAATAGTACAAAGTTCGGCTGCAGTAAACTCTAGGTAAAAACAGGTATTACTGTGGCCAACATGCCGGATTATCGGCAAACCCGCCGCTATTTCGGCAGATTATGACGCGATAAAGGAAGTGGGAGGGGAGTAGGTGATGCGAATAATTTCTGCTCCTATATGCCCCGTAAATTTCATTGCTTGGCAGGGGCGGATTGTTCCTTTTGAGTTAAGTCCACATCAGCCCATTTGAATTCTTGATAGCTGCCGAAGGGAGGTGTGTAGACACCCTTTACCCAAGGCTTGTATATATTGACATTGACATAGAAGTAGATAGGCGCCACAGGCATTTCGTCCATGAGGATCTTCTCCGCTTTATGCATGTTCTCCATGCGCCGCTGCTCGTCATTGCTGGCTTTCGCTTCTTCGATCAGTTTATTGTATTCTGCATTGCTCCAGAATGAGTCGTTGTTGCCGCCGTCCGTGACATGCATATCCATGTAGGTCATAGGATCGTTGTAGTCGGCTTGCCACCCGGCGCGAGCCACTATGAAGCTGCCCTCATTACGCTCATTAAGGTAAACTCCCCATTCTGCATTCCTCAGCTTGACATTGACCCCCAGGTTATCTTTCCACATCTGGCCGATGGCCTCGGCTATTTTCCGGTGTTCATCCATAGTGTTATATAAAATTTCAATCTCCGGCAGTCCCTTGCCGTCCGGGTAGCCGGCCTCAGCTAAAAGTTGTTTTGCTTTTTTCACATCATTGTCTTTGAAGTAATCCCCGCCGACAGAGCGAAAGTCCTTGTCAATGGTTACGTCTGAAAAACCGAAAGGAGTGAAGGCCATCGCCGGTTTCTGTTCCGCCCGGGTGATATTGTCGATGATCGCTCGGCGGTTGATGGCGTAAGTGAAGGCCTGACGTACCTTTACATTGTCAAAGGGTGTTGCCTTGCAGTTGAAAATGTAGTAGTAACAGCCGGTTTGAGGGAAAGAGATAGCCTGGCCTTCTGCCAGCAGATTCTTCGTATCTTTAACCGGAACAGCTTCAGCGATATCGATTTGATTGCTTTCAAACATGCTCAGTTGAGTGCTTTCATCTTCTACAAAGGTCATGATCAGTTTATCCAGATTAATGTTTTTAGCGTCCCAATAGTTTTCGTTCTTGATCATTTCGATTTTTTCCCGGGCTTGAAAGGCAGTCATTTTGTAGGGGCCGTTGCCCACGATGGTATTGGGGCTGGCCGCCCAGTTCTTATCGGCTTCTACAGTATCTTTGTGCAGCGGAAAGAAATTGGCGAAAGCGGTAAGATCGAGAAAATAAGGTGTCGGCGCTACCAGTTCGACTTCCAGAGTGTAATCGTCCGTCGCTTTTACCGCCACCTGATCGTCGCCGGCTTTGCCTGTGTTGTATTCTTTGCCGTTCTTGATATAAAAGCCCTGGTAAGCGTATTCTGCCGCTACCTCTTTGTTGAGCAGACGCTTCCAGGAGTACTCAAAGTTATGCGCGGTTACCTGGTCGCCGTTGCTCCACCTTGCGTCTTTCCTGATTGTAAATACATACTTCTTCCCATCCGCGGAGATGTCGACTTTTTCCGCTGTTGCCGGCTGCAATTTTTTGTTTTTGTCATAACGGTATAGACCCTCGAATAAAGCGTTTTGGATCGTGGCCTCAGATAACCCGGTGGACAGAGTGGGGTCGATGGTTTCAGGGCTGGCGCCCAAATTGTAGGTAATAACTTTTTCGGCCTTTGTGTCGGCTGTGTTGTTCCCGCCGCATCCGGATAGAATTAAGCTGAAAAGGAGGGTCAGAGCTAACAAAACGACTAGAACTTTTTTGCTCGACATCGTTCATCATCCCCCATTTTTTTTAAAATATAATTATTTTATTTAAACTATTATTAGGCGAGGCGCTATTAAATAGTTGACTAGTAGTTGCCTAGAACTCATTTAACTTTAACACTTAGAGATAAAGAGGACAAAATCCTGTTTATAAAAGAGATAAAATGTCGAATATTGCTTTATATTTCCTCAAAATGCCGTTTCTATATTATAATATTTTTTACTGCTATAGTAATTATAGACTACAAAGTGTTTAATTCAATTCAGCATTTTAACATAACAAGAACAAGCGGCAAGAAAAATAGAAGCTGCGCCGGCCTCCATGAGAAACAGGCAGCGCAGCTTTTTGTAATATGATAAACTGCGGATCAAAGCTTCAACGGGGCATGGTATTCATTTAAGATGTTTTGGGGACGCATATTTGCTGTCCCACAACCAGGTCGTCGGGATCGATCCCGGGGTTGACCTTTATGATCGCCTGAACTGTCGTATTAAATTTGCGGGCGATTCTGCTCAATGTGTCTCCGCTTTCCACAACGTAGACAAAGGCGCCCTGTGGACAGCGTCTCTTGGGGATGCATATTTTCTGTCCGATAGCCAGATTCCTGGGATCTATGCCGGGATTCGCCTCCTCGATGGCTTTAACTGTCACGCCAAACTGTTTGGCCAGGTTGAATAAGGTGTCACCGGCTCTCACGGTATAGATGAAACCCGAACACTCAGGCGCCGGTGCTTTGGGTATGCAGACCCTCTGGCCGCCTTGCAGGATGTTGGCGTCTATGCCCGGATTAGCGGCAATAATGGCGTTCAGGGGAACATTAAAGCGCTG
>DHAA01000061.1 GCA_002397275.1 Thermacetogenium sp. UBA4966
AGGCAACCTGCGTACGTTTATGCAGATCCTCAGTGTCGAGAAACAAAAACCGGGAGTTTCTGCAGGGCTGTGTAAGCATCTGTTTCCTGTTTAGTAACATCACGCTCTATAGCCCAGTCTGAGAGCGTGATGGAGAAAGCAGGACCTGCTGCCCCGGCTGGAACTCCGGCCTCAGATAGACGCTGGGGTCAGTGCTCTTGATCTGGATGATTTTGCCCATGCCGGCTGCCGTGGGCTGCACCACCAGCGTTACCCCGTCAATCTCAAACTCGTGAAAGGGAGTCTGGTTTTCTTCGACCGACATGACCAACTCCAGCGGGAGAATGGTGTATAATATCAATGTATAACATCCTCCTTCTTCCCTGTCTGTTCGGTGATTATACTCTGCAGCTTATTAAGAGCATCGCCAATTCCGCCGACAGCATCGATCAGGCCTACGCCTACCGCTTCTTTGCCCACAAGCACCGTGCCGATATCTCTGGTCAGCTCGCCTGTCTGAAACATCAATTCCCTGAATTTTTGCTGGGAGATGCGGGAGTGCTCTTCCACGAAGCGGATCACTCTGTCCTGCATTTTATCCAGGTATTCGTAAGTCTGTGGCACTCCGATTACCAGGCCGGAGAGCCTGATGGGATGGATGGTCATGGTAGCTGTTTCAGCTATAAAGGAAAAACGAGAGCTTACGGCGACCGGTACTCCGATGGAATGGCCTCCTCCCAGAACCAGGGAAACGCTCGGCTTATTCATACTGACAATTATCTCTGCAATGGCGAGTCCTGCCTCGACATCTCCGCCTACAGTGTTTAGAATGATAAGCAGCCCTTCGATATCAGGGTTTTGTTCAATAGCGACTAACTGCGGAATAATATGCTCATATTTTGTTGTTTTGTTTTGCGGAGGCAGGATCAAATGGCCCTCAATCTGCCCGATAATGTTAAGACAGTGAATATTGGTTTTAGCTGTTGGTATATCTGTTTGGCCGAATTCTTTAATGGAATCGATTTTTCTTACCCCTTGCTTTTGTTTTATTTCTTTCGATGGAGTTTGAGGCGGGGATTGCGGCTCTTTCTCGCTCATGGTTAACCATCCCTTCAGATAGCGTGCTGATATTATTATTGACGAAAATAGTTAAATAATGCGGTTTTCCTTATGGTCAAGTAGTGTTATAATCTGGTAGGAAGAGGAGAGGAAAGGGATCGAAAAAGTGTCTGCAAAAGTCAAAAAGCGTCGCGCCGTCAAAGATACGCACAAAGATCCGCTTACATACGATGTACTCGGAGTTTTATTCTTTGCCGCGGCGATTTTTATTATAGTAAGCTTTTTTGTGCCGACCGGGATCATCGGCAAATTCCTGATCAGATTGTTAACGGTTTTCACCGGTAAAACCGGCTGTTTGCTTGTCGCCGCCATGCTGGTTTATTTTACCTGCAGCTGTTGCTGGCTTCGCCAACCCTTTGTGGAAACCCCGCGCAACAAAGGGGTAATCATCCTGTTCTTAGTTATTTTGGTAATATTGCACCTCGTTTTAGTTCCGGGAGAGATATCCCGGTCGGAAGCACTGTCCATATTATGGAGAAACGGATTACAGGGGTGGGGAGGCGGGATTCTCGGCGCTCTTTTCAGCGTGGCCTTTTATTATTTATTGGGGCGTACAGGTACGTTCATCTTAACTGTCGCCTTATCTTTGATCAGCCTGACCCTGCTGACAGGCGTTCCCTTTAGCCGCTTAATGAAAATTGCGGGCGGCTTGTTTGTCAACATGCTGCGCACCGTAAAATCCTGGCTGGAGCGCTTTATCTTTGTTGAGGAAGAAGCTGTGATCGAAACAGCTAAGGAGAGGCCAAAACGGGAAGAGAAAAAACCGGATACTCCGGTAATCATCGATTACAGCGCCCATCTGCCGGCTGTAGAAGATCCCCCTGAGGAGGAGAATCCCGAGGATGATTTTTGTGATACGGCCCCTGCCCTTCAGGTTGAAGAACAACCGGAAACCTTAGATAATAATTATAATTTGCCGCCCTTGGAACTGTTAAAAAAGCCACTTAAAGTCAAGAGCAGCCGCTTGAATAAGGAGCTCATCGAAAATGTGCGTATCCTCGAAGAAACTCTTGGTAATTTCGGCATTAAAATCTGCGTCAGCGAGGTCCATAAAGGCCCTGCGATCACGCGTTATGAGATCCAGCCTGCGCCGGGAATTAAGGTGAGCAGGATCATGAGGCTGGCCGACGACATCGCACTCAGCCTGGCGGCGGCCGCTGTGCGTATCGAGGCGCCCATTCCGGGAAAAGCCGCCATGGGCATTGAGGTACCCAATAAAGAGGTGTCTATCGTTTGCCTGAGGGAGATCCTGGAGACCACTGAATTCCATGATGCGGCGTCCAAGCTAAGCATTGCTTTAGGGAAAGATATCGCCGGAAATCCGATTATAGCCGACCTTTCGAAAATGCCGCATCTGTTAATCGCAGGAGCAACCGGATCCGGCAAAAGCGTCTGCTTAAATACAATTATTTGCAGTGTTCTTTATAAAGCTACTCCGGCTGAAGTAAAGCTCCTGATGATCGATCCAAAAATGGTGGAACTGATCACCTACAACGGTATTCCTCATCTGGTGGCGCCTGTTGTGACAGATCCGAAAAAGGCTGCTTCTGCGTTAAGATGGGCGGTGAGGGAGATGGAATCACGCTACGAGCTGTTTGCCTCTCAGGGGGTAAGAGATATAGTGAAATACAACCAGCAGGCGGCGCATACAAAGGAAATGCACAAACCTCTGCCCTATATTCTCGTTGTCATCGATGAGTTGTCCGATCTGATGGTTATAGCGCCGGTTGATGTCGAGGACGCCATCTGCAGGCTTGCTCAGATGGCCCGCGCCGCCGGAATCCATCTGCTGATCGCTACACAGCGTCCCTCTGTCGATGTTATTACAGGAGTGATTAAAGCTAACATTCCCTCACGCATCGCTTTTGCCGTATCTTCGCAGATCGATTCCAGGACTATTCTGGACATGAGCGGCGCAGAAAAGCTCCTGGGAAGAGGGGACATGCTTTTTTTGCCTGTCGGCGCCCTCAAACCGCTGCGCATCCAGGGGGCTTTTGTAACTGAAAGCGAAGTTGAAGAAACCGTAAACTTTCTTATCAAACAAGGTGATCCGGCATATATGGCGGAGTTTCCGTCTCAGCAGGAAGAAACGGCAGAGGATCTCGATTACGGAGACACCCTCTTTATCGATGCGGCAAAGCTGGTGATTGATATGGGTCATGCCTCTGCGTCTTTGCTGCAAAGGAGGCTGCGCGTCGGTTATACCCGGGCGGCCAGGCTGATCGATATTCTGGAGGCGAAAGGGATTGTGGGGCCCTTTGAAGGTTCCAAACCGAGGGATGTGTTAATAACTTCCGAACAGTTTAACAGGTATTTTATGAGATCAGGATGATTGCAATCGCCACAGTAATTGAGTTATGATATTGGTAAGCAAATCTATTATCCGGAAAGTATTTGTTTGCCTGGAGGGGTCGCATGGCCCACTTGACAAAAAGGGAAAAAGAAGTGCTGGAGTATCTTAAAAGTAACCCTGCTATATCGCAGGAAGAACTGGCCGATAAGCTGAAAATCACCCGTTCCGCCGCGGCTGTGCATATCTCCAATCTGATGCGTAAGGGGTTTATCTTGGGCCGCGGGTATATTCTTGACGAGCGGACCGGAATAATAGTGATCGGAAGGACATGTCTGGAAATAAGGGCGCGGCTTGATGATCCCGGAATAGATATTTCATGTGGCGGTATAGGGTTTTCAGCATCTGCAGAACTGATCAAACAACGGCTGACCCCCACTCTGTTTACTGTATTGGGTCTGGATGAGAGCGGAGAGCAGATTTTTAGACAGCTTTCACAGATGGGAGTCAATGTACAGCATATAGTGCGCACACGCTCTTTCCCAACCCCCAAGAAACTGTTTGTAAAGGAAGGGGACGCCGAAATCTGTCGGTTGATAGTTGATAATAACGACTATCAGCTCAGCAAGGAGTCGCAAAAAGCGAGAGACGATCTGCTGAAAACCGCAAAGGTTCTCTTGCTTGACGCAGCTGTGGCTGAACATGAGATAAAACGCTTGCGTACTCAAATCGAAGAGCATGAGGTGCTAACCGCTATTATCGGGTCTTCCCTGACCTGGTTGCGGCAGCAGGGATTATTACAGTGCCCCCATCTCTTTTTGGTTTGCCATGATTATGAACTGGCGGAATTTTTCAATGTGTTGGAAATGGGAATCCCTGAGAACTGCTTCCCTCTCTGTCGTAAAATCGTCAAAAATGGACTGGCGGCGCTGATAGTTGTTTTTGACCGGCAGGGACTTGTGCTGGCAACGAAGAAAGAGGTCGTTTTTCTTCCTGCGTCCCCTCTCAAGGGGACAGGAACAGCAGTAAGCATTACCGCCGGGGTTGCCGGCGGACTGGCGGCAGGTTACGGATTTCGTCTTGCGGCGCGGCGTGCTTTAGGAGAAAGCGAGGTGTCTTGAGGGGGTTATTATGGATATCGGAGAAATTTTGAGAACAGAGCGGCAGAAAAGGGAACTATCGATTGCTGAAGTTGAAGAAGCGACAAAGATCAGGGCAAAATACCTCCTGGCTCTGGAAGAGGAAAATTTCCAAGGAATACCGGGAGAGGCTTACCGCATGGGCTTTCTGAGGAATTATGCCCGCTTTCTGGAGATTGACCCCGGCCCGCTCCTCGATCAATATAAGTCTCAAAAAAAGGATGAGCAGTCTGCCTCTTCCATAATTGATGAACAGACTGAAATTGAGGAACGAACTGAAATATCGCGGCAGCAACTTGAGCCTGCGCGCTTCTTTGCCGAGAAAAGAAAGGTTTTTTGGGGTTTGATTATTTTCGCTGTTCTTATCTTTTCCATTGCTTTTGCATACTATAATTCCCTGGAAAAGGAAAAAACTCCGGCAACGCCTCCCGTTTCCCAGAACCAGGAGAGCGAACCGCAAAAAGAAAAGCCGCCGGCTGCCGAAGAGAAAGAAGATAAAATTGTTATAGAACTGGCAGGCAAACAGAGGTGTTGGGCCAGAGTAACGGTCGATGGAAGTATAGCCTTTGAAGGGGAGCTTAACTCCGGAGAAACAAAAAAATTCGAAGCAAAAGATTCGATCCGGGTGAGGCTGGGAAACGCCGGAGGGGTCGATGTGATCTATAATGGGACGAAACAACCTCCCTTGGGAGAGTCAGGCGCAGTTGTGGAAAAAGAGTATACCAAATCCATTTAAGCGCCGCGTCGCCTCTTTTGCAGAAAGGCAGTCGCATTATGAAACTGATCAGTATGGTTAGCCTGGGGTGTTCAAAGAACCTCGTTGACAGTGAAACTATACTCGGTATTCTGGCGGGCGGAGGCTATACGGTAACACCTTCCCCCGAAGATGCAGATATAATCCTGATCAATACATGCGGTTTTATAAAACCCGCTGTCAAGGAAGCTTTTGCTGCCATCCTTCGCTGTTTGCAGTTAAAAGAGAAAGGTTCCTGCAGATGTTTGCTCGTCATCGGCTGCTTGGTGGCGCGTTACGGAGAAAAGCGGCTGTCCCAGCTATTCCCTCAGGTTGACGGATGGCTTGGCGTGGACGCGGCGCCTGTTGCGCTGCCCTATCTGGACAGTATTTTAGCAGGAGAAAAGCCGTTTATTCCGGTGAACAAAAAGGATGATGCGGAGTATGCGCGGATGTTGTCCACCCCTTCCTATACCGCCTATCTCAAGATCGCCGAAGGTTGTTCCCATCGCTGCTCCTTCTGCATGATACCGCATATTCGCGGACCTCTGCGCAGCAAGACGCCGCGGGCTATCCTCCGTGAAGCGGCCCAGCTGGCGGCCGCGGGGGTGAAGGAATTGATCTTGTTGGCTCAGGACAGCGGAGCATATGGGCGTGACCTCCCGGAAAAGCCCACCCTTGCCGGGATTTTAAAAGAGCTTGCCCAGGTCAACGGACTCCGCTGGATTAGGTTTCTCTACCACAACCCTCATTCTCTGACCCCGGAGTTGGTCGCGGTCATGCAAGAGGAGCCGAAAATATGCCGCTATCTAGATCTGCCAGTTCAGCATATCAACCGCAATATACTGAAAAGGATGGGAAGAAGAGGGGATATCTATTACTACTTGCAGCTGATCGACGATTTAAGAAGCGCTCTGCCTGATCTGACTTTGCGTACAACTCTGATGGTCGGCTTTCCAGGGGAGGACGTAAAGTCCTTCCGGGAGCTGCGGGAATTTGTATCTCTTGCAGAGTTTGACCGTTTAGGGGTTTTCCCATATTTTCATGAGGAGGGAACCAGGTCGTCGGGGTTTGCCGAAACGGTTTCTTATATGGATAAGCGCAGGATGGCCAGGGAAATCATGCTCATGCAGCGCCGTATATCCCGTCGCAAAAACGAAGGCTTGGTCGGCAGGAATCTGGATGTTTTGATCGAACACAAACTGGGTGACGAGGTTTGGTGGGGGCGCAGTTTTCGGGATGCTCCCGATATCGATCCCCGGGTAATCGTCACAGGACGAGGCCTAAGCCCAGGAAGTTTCATACAGGTACGGATTACTCAGGCCGCCGCCTATGATCTGATCGGCGTAGCCTTGTCATAAAGCCGTTTCCTGCAGAGATCCAGTCATTGCTAGAGAGAAAGAGAGAGGTATATGTTATAATTTTGGATGAATAGAGAGGGGAGGAGCTTTGTGAACCACATCCGGCTCACAACAGTAGTTTTTTCGCTTTTAGTCACTCTTTTCATCCTGCTCGGCAGCTATTTTCTATATGATAAGTATTACGTCAAGAATGGGCTTGAGGAAAAGATCAATCAGATAGTTTCCGTTGACGAGATCAAAGTAGCCAAAAAAGAGAAACCGCCGACCGTTTATATTCGCGTCTCCGAATTAAAAGATCTGCAGACCGTCTATCTGAAAATAGCTGAAGTTGTTAACCAGAAGTACGGCTCAGAATTCAGAATTGTCTTTTTGGATGAGCGGAGCGAAAAGCTGAGCAAATTGTATGAACAAAGCAGTTTTGTCATTCAAGAGGCTATTGTTACAGGCAGGTTCCAGGAAATGAACAAGAAAGTTCAGGAACTCGCTGAGAGGGAAGGCGTCTCTTGCCGCATGACTATAGATTCGACAAATATATATTTAGAACTCAAGGATGATCAGGGGTATCTCTATGAAGTGATCCCCCGCCTGAACCAGGTAGAGGAGCGGGAGAAACAGGGGAGTGAGGGTTATTGATTAAGGAACTGTGCTTAGGAGCTGCTATCGCTGTGCTGATTTTTATGATACTGATGGGTCAGAATGTGATTCCTCTTCTGCTCCTGGCAGGAATGGGGTTCTTTCTTTATGTCCTGATGGACAAGAAGGGCTTGGTCGGCAACTCGCAATTCGCCGGGTATAAAAGCCAGGTTGACTTCAGTTTTGACGACATCGGAGGACAGGCGCCCGCCAAGCAGGAACTCAAAGAAGCCCTTGATTTTGTGCTCCATGCGGGAAGAATAGCCAAAATGGGCATCAGGCCGCTTAAGGGGATACTTCTCACAGGCCCTCCCGGCACCGGGAAAACATTGCTGGCCAAGGCGGCGGCAGCCTATACTCATTCTGTTTTTATGGCGGCTTCAGGAAGCGAGTTTATTGAGGTTTATGCCGGAGTAGGCGCTCAAAGAGTGCGCCAGTTGTTTAAAGCGGCCAGGGAGCGTGCGGTCAAAGAAAAGAAAGAGGGCGCTATTATCTTTGTGGATGAAATCGACGTGTTAGGAAGTCAGCGGGGGAGCCATACGGGGCACCTTGAATACGACCAGACGCTGAACCAGTTATTGGTGGAAATGGACGGGGTAAAGAATGACGAGCAGGCGCGCATTCTTGTGGTGGGAGCGACTAACCGAGAAGATATGCTGGATCCGGCGTTATTGAGACCCGGACGTTTTGACAGAATTGTCCGTGTTGATCTTCCGGATAAGGCGGCGCGGCAGCACATACTGGAAATACACTGCCGCAATAAACCTCTGGCTGATGATGTTTCCTTAGAGAGTATTGCTCAGGAGAGTTTCGGCTTTTCCGGCGCCCACCTGGAGAGTGTGGCCAATGAAGCGGCGATCCTGGCTTTAAGAGATGATTCCCCAATAATTCAACAGCGTCACTTCAAAGAAGCGGTAGACAAGGTGATGATGGGTGAGAAACTTGACCGTAAGCCGAACGATGATGAGCGTTATCGCATTGCCGTCCATGAAACAGGACATGCCCTTTTAAGCGAGCTCAACAGGCCCGGTTCGGTATCCCACCTTACCGTAACAAATCGCGGCAGGGCTTTAGGATATATGAGAGCGATTCCTGAGGATGATTTTTATCTCTATACCAGAGACTATCTGGAACAGCAGATCCAAATCTGCCTGGCCGGAGCGGCTGCTGAAAAAATTGTTTTAGCATCGCAGAGTACCGGAGCGAGCAATGATTTTAGCGAAGCGATAAAATTTACGAGGCAGATCATTACCTCAGGCCTTTCTTCTCTGGGAGTTATCTGGGAGGAGATTATTCCCCGGGAACATTATCACAAGGAGGTGCGGGAGATCATCAACCATCAGGAGAATATCGTTGAGGACCTGTTGAAGAGCAGGCTGGATTTACTCACAGAGACGGCTCAGCTGCTCGTAGATCGCGAATACCTCAGCGGCGGCGAACTGCGGGAGATGATCCGGGGAGAAAAAGTCATTAACTAAGTATTTAAAGGTTGGTGTACCATGACGACAAGTGCGGAAATAATCGCGACAGGCAGAGAACTTTTAAACGGCGAAACAAAGAACACAACTACCCCGTTTCTTATAGGCCAGTTAACAGGATTGGGATATAAGATTAAAAGGATCAGTACTGTTGACGATGGGATCGAAGAGATAACGGGCGCAGTGCGCGAAGCACTGCGCCGTGCTGATCTCATTTTATTGACCGGAGGCCTGGGGCCTACCCCGGACGACGTGACAAGAGAAGCGGTTGCCGAAGCCCTTTGCCTGCCGATGGAATTCCGGCCCGATCTCTGGGAGGAGATGCAGCGGTATTTTTCCAAACGCGGCCAGGCCGCCTCGCAGGTTAATATGAAACAGGCTTATCTGCCATGTGGGGCGTCTTCTCTCCCCAACACCCTGGGGACGGCGCCCGGAATCCTGATTCCATATCATGAGAAACAGACAATCGCTGTGCTGCCGGGACCGCCGCAGGAGGCGCGGGAAATGTACCTGCGTGAAGTTAAGCCTTATCTGAGTGAACATTATCCGGCAACGGTATGCCGCCGCATAACCTTCAAGGTCTGCGGCTGCGGGGAGACCGTTGTCTATGAAAAATTAAAGAGCGTTATCAATGAAGCGCAGGAGACAGGCATAAAATGCAGTTTTTTGCCCGGCCGAGGCGAAGTGCATATCGTTCTCCGGATGCAGGATGCCAATGAGGAAAAAGACGAATTGTTCAGGAAATTCTCCGCACAGATACAAGAGAACTTAGGACCGGATCTATTCGGGATAAACGAGGAGACTCTGCCGGGAAATGTTGGCTCTCTGCTTATAGAGAAGGGTTTGACAGTGGCTGCTGCCGAATCCTGCACAGGCGGCCTGATCGCCAGTTATCTGACAGATATTCCGGGCAGTTCTCATTACATTAAAGGCGGAGTCGTCGCCTACAGTTCTGAAATCAAAGAAAAAGTGCTCGGTGTAAACCCTGCGGTCTTGAAGGACTATGGCGTGGTCAGCGGCGAAACCGCAAAAGAAATGGCCCGCGGCGTGCGCCGTCTGCTCAATGCTTCTTTCGGTCTGTCCACTACCGGATTGGCCGGCCCTGCAGGCGGAGAATCCGGGATCCCTGTAGGAACAGTTTATCTGGGGTTATCGACCCCGCAAGGTGAGGAAATAGAACGAAAAATCTGCTTTCCCGGCGTGGGAAGACAGACACTAAAGAGTATAGCGGCGACCTGGGCGCTGGATTTTCTGCGGCGCTATCTGATAAAGTGACGGAGCTGATCGGTATTGAGTTTAATCCGTTCCTTTCTAGCTGTTTTATTAGACCCGGAAATAAAAAGAGATATTTATCGAGCTGTACGGCGGCTGCAGAAATTACCCCATGATATGAAATGGGTGGCGGAAAAAAACTACCATCTGACAATGAAGTTCTTCGGCGACTTGTCCGGGGAAGAGATCGACCAGGCAATCGCCATCTTAGAACCGTTTGCGGCCGGCAGGAGCCCCTTTTATTTGCAATGCGGGGAATTAACGGCCTTCCCTAACCGGCGCCGCCCGCGCCTCCTCTGTCTCCCTTTGCATGGGGAGACAGATACTCTGCAGGACTTATGGCAAAAAAGCGAAGCGGGCTTGGCGAGAGCGGGTTTTCCTGAAGAGAAGAGAAAAAGTTTTCACCCCCATATCACTCTGGGAAGATTCCATCATGAGAAGAATATTGTCTGGAAAGAGCTCATAGATCAAGCGGGACCCTTCCCTGAGCAAAGGTTTCTCGTCAGGGAGCTGTATCTGATGTCCAGCAAACTGACGCCGCAGGGGCCGCGCTACAAAGCGCTGGCCAAATTTCCATTCCAGGCAACTGGATGACAGCTATTTTCTTTGTTGACAACGATTCCCATGTAAATTATAATATTTTTTGAGGGATTATACGAACATTTGTTTTGAGAGGATGGGGAGAAATGAACGATAAGCTCAAGGCTTTGGACCTGGCATTGTCACATATTGAAAAAGCCTTTGGAAAAGGCTCTATTATGCGGTTGGGTGATACGCCGACGCAGTTCAATATCGAGGTAATCCCCTCCGGGAATTTGCCGCTGGATCTTGCCTTAGGGGTGGGAGGGATTCCCAGGGGAAGGGTCATTGAGATTTACGGGCCCGAGGCATCAGGAAAGACAACGGTAGCCCTGCACATTGTTGCTGAAGCGCAGAAGGCCGGGGGTGTAGCGGCATTCGTTGACGCGGAACACGCCCTCGACCCCGTATATGCCCGAAATCTGGGAGTAGATATCGACAATCTATATGTATCCCAGCCCGACACCGGGGAGCAGGCGCTGGAGATTACAGAGACTCTTGTGCGCAGCGGCGCCCTGGATGTGGTTGTTATCGAC
This sequence comes from Thermacetogenium sp. UBA4966, assembly GCA_002397275.1. Lineage (GTDB taxonomy): Bacteria > Bacillota > DSM-12270 > Thermacetogeniales > Thermacetogeniaceae > Syntrophaceticus. The sequence continues at coordinate 11,120 of DHAA01000061.1, forward strand.
TCTGTGGCCGCTTTGGTGCCGCGGGCAGAATTGGAAGGGGAGATGGGGGATACCCATGTCGGTCTGCAGGCGCGCCTCATGTCTCAGGCTTTGAGAAAGCTGACAGGTGTAATCAGCAAAACCAAAACGACCGCTATCTTTATCAACCAGATTCGCGAAAAGGTTGGGATCATGTTCGGCAACCCCGAGGTCACAACAGGGGGAAAAGCCTTGAAATTCTATTCATCGATCAGGCTGGAAGTAAGGAAGATCGACTTAATTAAACAGGGGACAGATGTAGTGGGAAACCGCACCAGAATCAAAGTGGTTAAAAACAAAGTGTCGCCTCCCTTTAAGCAAATCGAATGCGATCTTATGTACGGAAAGGGTATTTCCAGAGAAGGCGGTATTTTGGACCTCGGCCTGGATTGCGGCGTTGTGGCCAAATCCGGAGCGTGGTTTTCTTACGGTGAGGAGCGGCTGGGACAGGGCAGAGAAAACGCCAAAGAATTTCTAAGGGAACATCCGGATACCGCGCAGGAAATTGAGGATATAATCAGGGATAAATTTGGTATTAAACCAAAAAAATCCGGCCCGGATCGCAAGGATGAGGACGATCCACAACAGGATTTGC
>DHAA01000106.1 GCA_002397275.1 Thermacetogenium sp. UBA4966
CATACTTTTGTTTTCAGGGTAGTCTAAAATCATAACTACTTTCATTGATCTTCAAGGATTTGTTCGAATCCTCAGTCAAACTATACATACCGGACTGATAATCGAACCAATTATTATCCGATAGATCCTCTAAAGAATATATCTCTTGGATATGCTTTAATAGTGGAACCTTTGATTTAATCATTTCCAAAGCATCTTCTTGCGAAGAAAACTCTTTATATAGTGTATTTGAAGAACCTGAAATATAAATTATTTCGGGTTCTTCAACAGGGAACAGTTTATCAAACTCTACTTTAATGCTCTTTGAGTTTTTAAAGGATTTACTCGGAAAGCTACTATCTGCAAATACTGGAAACGCATTAATACTTAATAGCGCTGTAACCAAGACAAAAATAGACAAAATGTTCATAGTTTTTCTCATAAGGGACACTCCTTTTAAATATTATTTATAAAACTTTCGAACTTACTTAACTTACTAAATCTGATTGGTTTTGATTAAAAATATCACGTTTTAATGCTGAATAAATCTGGTGTCATCAAACTAAACAAAAAACTGATTTTATCGTCGTGAACTCTCACCCCCTCTTCTAATTGAAGCCAAATGAGTTCCTATCTTTTCTATATCATCGCGATCAGGCATGCCCGAATCCATCGATCTTCCAGCCTGTCTGCGGAGTTTCATATACCATAGTGCAATCCCATGATTGCCGGCCGCTACCAATACTTATGTCCTGCTTATATTGAAGGTCAACTACAATCCTGAAACGTTTTCCCTCTTTAGCGGTGTCATTTATGCCGAGGGGCTTAATCTGAACCACATTTACGGACTTTAGGTTACTAAAAGCTGTTTTGGCGCCGATTTCTGAATTCGTTAAAGGCAGGTCGATAAACTCATTAAACAGCACGTCGTCTTGCATATTTGCAGAAAGTCCGTCAAGGAGCGTCTGTTTGGAAAGACACGATAGTGCAGATTTTTGGTCTTCATGCTTCAGTGCATTAAAATATTCCAGCATCACCTGTTCGGGCTGAAGCTCAGCAAGCCTCTCTTCCTGATTGTCCGCGGCAATTTTCCCCTCCAACCACTTATTAAAGGATAAGCCGGTTGTTTTTTCAAAGCTATTGCCCCTCAAACTGCAGGCGTTAAAGGTGCTGTGCCTCCCCACGCTTATATAGGCGCCGATGATTTTGCTATCCGCTTTAATAACGACGCCTCTGGCGTCTTGAATGGGATAAAACTCGGCAGGCATACTTTCCTTGATTTTATATATTTCAACGTCAATTTCTCTGTTTGCGAAGCCCTCCATACCCAAACCGATATCCTTAGACAACTCGTTGTGATAGGCATAATAATACGGATGCGGAGCAAACGTCGGCAGTTCACGCAAATTGCTCAGTTTATCGGTCCTGCTGCCGATCAAGTAATCCACCGTCCATCCGTAATCCTTAAATAATTCTTTTTCATTAACCGGCAAATTAACATTTTTTGCATTGGTCAGGCAAACAACGCCCACAAGGATTATAACGACTGCAGCGACAGCTCCAATACGCGCCGCCGGCTTTTTATAATTGACAATCGACGTAATCCTTGCCTTGATATTACTTTCGCCGAATGCCGGCGCACTGAAAATATTATTTTGATATGTGCTGATCTTGAGCAGAGAAGTCGCATATTCCTTGCGAACATCCTCCCCCAATAGATTGACGACGCTCTCGTCACACGCAAACTCCCTGTCCTTATTGGAAATATAAAAAGCGAGCCATATCAACGGGTTAAACCAGTACACGCACAACAGCAATACGGAAAATGGTTTTATGATATGGTCAAAATGTCTGATGTGTATCCGTTCGTGTGCGCCAATCAGTTCAATTTCACTTTCCGTACATACTTTTTCTATGTTATGAGGAAACACGATCCGCGGTTTTAGTATACCGGCAAGCGCGGGGCTCATTATTTTGTCCGACTGATATATGCCCTTGTGATTTTTGTAAAGCGTGGCGGTGCTCAATTTCATTCTCAAAGTAATATAAGATATAAGATATGCTAAAATTAAGACGCTCGCGCCGGCAATCCATACCCACATTGCGATTGGAATTATAATCTGCATTTGATTCACCGGGGTAACAGGCGCCGGCGATGGAGGGTTGTCGATAACAGTACTTCCCATGTCCATTTGCGGCTGCTCGCCCGGGCCAATACTGGGGAGCAGGTACTCCGCAACCTCTGTATTCGAAACCCCCGGCGTGTGGATGACATTAAATATGCTGAATACAGACTCAATGGAAAAAGGCAAGGCCAGTCTGATCAGCACAATGCCCCACAGAGCATATGTGAACAGCCTGGGAAATCGTTTGCCGAATAACAGCCTGAACAAAAGTATAAAACCAATGATATAGGAGGCGGTAATACTCATATTAAATACCGTTATGAAAACGTCTATCACGAGCCGGCTCCCTTCCTTGTTTTCTCATCAATAATCCTTTTAAGTTCTCTTGCTTCCTTCTCTGAAATGGTTTCCTTCTCCAGAAAGCTGACCAAAAATATTTTTAATGAGCCGTTATACTTCTTATCAAGCAATTCTTGGCTTTCGGTTTGCAACACATCCTCTTTTGCGACCAAAGAGGATACAATTGAATTCTCATTTTTCAGAACGCCTCGTTTCGACAGCTTTCTAATGACAGTATAAGTAGTAGATTTTTTCCATCCCAGTTCCGCATTTGCCAGTTTCACGAGCGCCGTAGAATTCACAGGCTCATTCCTCCAAACAATAGACATAAACTTATATTCAGCATCAAAAAGCTTCGGCGTATCCATAATTAATTAATCACCTCAGTTGAAATAGGTCTACTAGAGCAAACCTTATAAGATAGTTTATCCAAATAAACCACCATTGTCAAGAATTATTTTTAAAAAATGGTAAACATGTCAGACTTGAAAAGCCTTTTGTAGCGCGGGCAATTCTATGTTAGAATTTAAGCAAATTGAGGAAAAATTAGCCCCACCTGTACGGTGGCTTTGAAGAAGGGATTGTCAAAATGAGCAAAACACTGGTCTTGGCTGAGAAGCCCTCTGTAGGAAGAGATATAGCCAGGGTTCTCAGCTGCAGTCAAAAGGGAAACGGCTATTTTGAAGGCAATAAATATATCGTTACCTGGGCCTTGGGGCATTTAGTCACACTGGCTGATCCCGACGCCTATGATCAAAAATACGCCTCGTGGAAAATCGAAGACCTGCCTATGCTCCCCTCTCCATTGAAACTTGTCGTCATCAAGCAGAGCGGCAGACAGTTTAGTATCGTCAAACAGCAAATGCATAAAAAAGAAGTGGATAAGATCGTGATCGCCACCGATGCCGGACGCGAAGGTGAATTGGTCGCCAGATGGATCTTGGAAAAGGCAGGGGTGAGAAAACCGATCAAGAGGCTGTGGATCTCCTCGGTTACAGATAAAGCGATCAAGGACGGTTTCAGCAACCTGAAAGAAGGCAAAGAATATAAAAATCTATACGCCTCCGCCGCGGCCCGCGCCGAGGCCGACTGGTTTGTGGGGATCAACGCCACTCGCGCCCTGACCTGTAAATACAATGCCCAGCTTTCCTGCGGCAGGGTGCAGACCCCCACCCTGGCCATCATTGCCCGCAGGGAAGAGGAAATCCAAAACTTTAAACCAAAAACTTTTTATGGCATTACCGCCTCGGCAAACGGCCTGAATTTGATCTGGCAAGACCGCCGGACAAAGGACACCAAAACCTTTGATCAGGAACGGTGCGGCCAAATACTGAGGTCTGTGCGCAACAAAGACGCTCAAATTGTAGAGATAAACAAGGCGTATAAAAAACGTTATCCCCCTCAACTCTATGATCTGACTGAACTGCAGCGAGACGCCCATAAGATTTTCGGTTATTCGGCAAAAGAAACCCTTTCCATCATGCAGAACCTGTACGAAAGGCATAAGCTGCTAACTTACCCCCGCACCGATTCCCGATACATCCCGACAGATATAGTGGATACATTGAAGGACCGGATCAAAGCCTGCGGAGTCGGACAGTATGCCAGGATGGCCGCTCAGGTTTTGAAGAAACCGATCAAGGCAAACAAATCCTTCGTCGACAACGGCAAGGTCTCCGACCATCACGCCATCATACCCACAGAAGAAAGGTTTGCCGCCTCATTGAGCGAAAGGGAAAGAAAGGTATACGACCTGGTGCTCAAGCGTTTTTTTGCAGTTTTCTATCCGCCTTTCGAGTACGAACAAACAACGATAAAAGCCGAAATAGGAGAGCAAACTTTTACCGCTAAGGGTAAAGTCATGCTCAAGCAGGGCTGGAAAGAGATCTATGAAGACAACTTCGATGATCAAGAGGAAGAGGATGCCTCTATCGCCGACCAGAAGCTGCCCCCGCTCAACAAGGGCGATATTTTAAAGGTTTCCTCCATTTCCCCAACCAGAGGAGAAACCAAACCGCCAAAGCCGTTCAATGAAGGGACTCTGCTGTCCGCCATGGAAAACCCGGCGAAATATATGGCCGGCGAGGATAAGAGCCTGATTAAAACAATCGGGGAAACCGGCGGGCTGGGCACGGTAGCCACCAGAGCCGATATTATCGATAAACTGTTCAATACCTTCCTCATTGAAAAAAAGGGAGAGGATATTTTCTTGACCGCCAAGGGCAGGCAGCTCCTGGAACTGGTCCCGGAGGACCTTAAATCTCCCGCCCTCACCGCGCAATGGGAACAGAAGCTAAGCAACATCGCTCACGGCGCCCTCGCCAAGGACATTTTTATCGACGAGATGAAGCTTTACGCCAAAAAAGTTGTCAATCAGATCAAAAACAGCGAAAAAACCTTCCGGCATGACAACCTGACCGGAAACAGATGCCCCGAGTGCGGGAAATATATGCTGGAGGTCAACGGCAAGAGGGGGAGAATGCTCATCTGCCAGGACAGAGAATGCCGGCACAAAATAAGCATATCCAAAACAACCAACGCCCGCTGTCCTCAATGCCATAAAAAGATGGAGCTTTACGGTGAAGGGGATGGGCAGATCTTCTCATGCAAATGCGGTTACCGTGAAAGGCTCTCTGCTTTTAATAAGAGAATGCAGAACAGAAAAAGCAGCATTTCCAAGCATGAGGTGTCCAACTATATGAAGGAGCAGAAAAAGGCGAAAGGCAAACCGCTCAACACTGCTTTGGCCGATGCCCTCGCCAAACTGAAGCGGGAATAAGCAACCGCTACCTTTAAAAATTTTGACACCCATATAGCACTCGTGCTATATTAACAGTGGACGGGTGAATATTATGACTATTATAGATGTGGAACCTGTACTACATTTTTTAAATTCTCTTGACCCAGTTACTCGAGCAAAAGCTTACAGAGGTATTGATCTACTGGCAAATAACTGGCCCCTTATTAGTGAACCTTATGTTAAGCGTGTTGCAGGTTCCAAAAAATTATGGGAACTCCGAGAGCGTTATCATAATACCTTGATTCGCCTTTTCTTTTTCCAACATAAACCTGATACTTTAGTAATGATTAACGGTTACATCAAAAAATCAAAAAAGGCGCCTGCCCATATCCTGAAACAAACCGTCCAAAAAATGAAAGAATATCAGGAAAGGAGTGATTCTAATGTTTGATTACCGTGATGCTTTGAAAGAAGAGTTGAAAAACCCTAAATTCAAAAAAGCATGGGATGATTTTAGCCTAGAATATGACCTTGCCAATTTGGTGATTGGCCTGCGGAACGAGGCTGGTTTATCACAGGCAGAGCTTGCGAAAAAAATAGGAACAACACAATCAGCTATAGCAAGAATTGAAGGCGGAAAAGTGATCCCACGCCTAGACAACCTGGCAAAAATTGCCCATGCTTGCGGTAAAAAACTAAAAATTTATGCGCATTAAATGCAAACCTGGGTTTATAGCTCCGATGGCTGCCGTCAGCGCGACATAAACAGGTATTGACAGCAGCAGGATGCTCAAAAAATCGAATTGAAGAGAATATGATGCTGTATTAAAGCCTTTGATGCATAATTGACTAATCAGATATGCCGCCGGAAGCGCAGTTATTTTTTCCATTAGACGGCATACTTTTTCCCGTTTACGAAAAACAATCCAGATGACGACGCAGGCTATAACAGCTATCAGACTAAAATATGCATAATATGCCAAAGCCAGGCGCGGAAGAGTTGTTACTTCCTCCTCCCGGCCTTCTCCATAGATCAACAGGTCGGATTCGTTTTCAGTGGCTCCACGCGAATTATCTTTATAATAATATACAGACGTTACTTTACGATAGCTGCCGTCACTGCTTGCGTTCAAAATAAAACTCTGCTCTTTCCCTTTGGCTATATATTTATTCCAAAGAGAATCCCAAACGGTAATGTGATAAATATCCCCCTCCGCGGTTTTCCCATCTACTGTTTTTGCAGGATAACTGCTCACATTATATCCGTCCGCGCCGGCGCTCAAGGTTACGAGAACCCTTCCGTTTTCGTGGGAATCAAATCGAATCAAATCTTGATTGTATTCCAAACAAATTGGGGCATGCAGCCAGGCCAAAACAAGTATTGCTATGGACATAACCGCCGCTGCCGTTATTAAGATAATGTTTATTTTTTTCTTATTCATCTTCCTTTTTAAAATGGTCAAAGGTGCGATTACCGTATCGGCGGGAAGAGTAATGCTTTCTTGCATTTCTTGAAGCTGTTTCGCGCAGTCGGGACAAACGGCAATGTGCTCCTCTATCATTTTTTTGCTATCCGAACTTGCCAAATCCTCGACATAGAGAGGCAATAGGTCTCTCACAATATCGCAGCTAATCTTTTTCATCCATCAATCCCTCCAATTGATTTTGAATCTTTCTTTTTGCGCGGTGATAAGTGACACACGCCCAGTTCCCGCTCTTTCCGAAGATTTTACCGATCTGAGAAAATCTCAATTCCCCAAAAACCCTTAATGTAAACACTTCTTTGTATGGTTCTGATAGATTATGGAGAATGATGTGGATTTTCATGGCAACTTCTTGCTTTGCCAAATTTTCTTCCAGGCTGCTTGCATCATCAATTAAAAATTTATCTGAATCCGTCTGCCGGCCGTGCTTGCGGAGATAAGAGTAATAACTGTTTTTGGCAATTTGACATAGCCAAACTCGAACATCGCAGGTTCCCTTAAAGCGATCTAAAGCACTCATAGCCTTAAAGAAAGTTTCGCTTGTGATTTCCTCGGCGATACTATCATTTTCGGACAATCCCTTAACATAAAGGAATACATCCTTAAAGTAGTCCTGATATATCTTCTCAAACTCAGCCACTTTCTCACACCCTCATCTATAAGACGCCCTAACTAATACTATCTTACAAAATTCCCGCGAGTTTTTGTTGTTTTCGGTTGCCGCTTTCACCGTCAGTTACATCCTTAGGCAGGCACGACTAACGTACCATACCTCATAGAGCTTTTGTATTCACCTGCATTACTTAACGCCGCATTCCCTTGCTCCCCATATGTATAGATTATTTGGAGAATCAGGAATTCAAAAACGTGAGCTTTCTATGGAATTTAGATATATATAAAGTAAATAATAGAAAGCAAGAATAATTAATATATATCAGCCAGCATAGGGTATATTCCCTTAATTATATCTAAAAATCCCATATGACATTTGTTAACGAGCAAGGTAACATTAAACATAAAAGGAATAATGATATGTAAAGGCGACTGGGTGAGGGCGGGGCGAATTCCTTGGAATGCCTTGCCTTCACTCTAAACATTGTTCAGTTTGGAGTGATTGCTATCAGGCAGATCCTGCACCGGGCGCCCTTGCTCATGCTCCTCTTTGCCGCAGTGGCGGCCATGATTGCGCTCTGTTTCTCCACAATAGCAGAATTTTACACGATGGAGGCCGTCCTTCCGGATTTTATTTCCGACAGCTCGGTTAGCATTGAAATCAGCCAGGCAAGCGAGGGGGAGTCCCTGGTTAAAACAAAAGATTTACTCAAGTACTGTACCGCTCAAGACACTGCTCTGATCCTGTACAGGAATTACCCCGTCTCCAACGGGAAGGCGGTCCTGCTTTGCGGCGATACCGCGTTTAAGCCGGAACTTGCGGAAGGACGCAATTTCTCCCCAGAAGACTTTGAACAGCAGGCGCCGGTGGCCTTGATCAGCGAAGAGGTTCGTGACAGGTGCAGGGACAGCGATGGAGAGCTCTATTTTGTGCATGAGAACAGCGAGTATCGCGTTATCGGAATTTTCAAAAGGCAGACCAGCCGCGGCTACACGACCTGGGGGGATAAATCAGGCGCTTTGTATTTCGTCAACATGGAGGCTGCAACAGGCTTCAATCTGGATACACCCCTCAACGGCAGCTATTCTCTGGACGCCAAGGGAAAAAGCATGGACCTGTTCGCTGAACTCGCCCATTATGCCGGGCAGATTAACCCGCAAATAGACATCAAGGCTTATACCAATAAGTCGTCGACATCCCAGAACATCATGGAGTCCCTTCGCAAAACCCTTGTAGTAATCATGGCCTTTGTTTTGACGGCTGTTTTAGTGCTGCTCAACGTTTTCAGCACAACATATTACTGGATCGAGGGCAGATATAAGGAATTGGCTGTACGGATGCTGTCCGGGAGCAGGCTGCCTCGCATCCGCCGCATGGTATTGCGGGACTATCTGTTGCTCGTCACCATCGGCTTTGCTTTCGGCCTGCTCGCCGCGGCGCTGGTAATCAAGTCCGGCATTTTTCCCTTCATCGGTGAAACAGTTCATTGGGCAGCGGTTATAGCAGGTTATCTGCTCTGCCTGGCGATGGGAACCCTTGCCGGTTGGATTTCCCTGAGCCTGCGCCTGAAGCAGGAGATCATCGCACAGGTAAGGGGTTGAACATCTTGCGTCAGTTAAGATACGCCTGGGAAGACATAAAAGAGCAAAAAATGCGGAACTTCATTCTGTTCCTGCAGATAGCTGCCGCCCTGGTGCTGTTCAGCTTTGTGGTTTCCATCGCCCTCAACGTAAACAGTTACCGGGACAAATTGAACCCGCAATCAGTTACGATAATTTCCAAATTTGGATGGGAAAGCAGAAAGCAGTTCTTCAAGAACAGGTTCGTACCGGCGAATTGTCACAGGAGTCGGCAGATGCCGAAATCAAAAGCTATGAACAGATTTTGAGTGAAATTGAAAACGGGGCTCAGGTTTCGGTCAATGCGGAGTATGATCCCGATGGGGCCGGAGAAGAATGTATCACTGTAATGCCGCCTTCAGATTTTAAGGTGTCCTTATCAGACGACGGTGTTATCATAAGTGACTAAGCCCGGAGGCTTGCTTTCCCACAGAGGTTAATAGATGACCAAAAATTATCCTGTTATGATGGCGATTATGAGTATTATTTAGATAAATGTCGCTCAACACCGCTCTGGCCGATGCCCTCGCCAAACTGAAGCAGAAATAAAACAACAAAGTCCCGTTACCTGAAGGCGACTGTAGTTGCAGCCCTGCCGGCTTCAACTGGAAACTTTTGATTTTTTCTTTTTATACATTTCCTGATCAGCTTTTGCGATCAGTTCATCTGCGGACAGTTTGCCGGACCAATCATACTGCGCGCACCCGTAACTCATACTGATAATATAAGGTTTTACTTTTTGTATATTAAAAGTACTCACCTCTTGATTAATTCTTTTCCATATTTTTTTCGCTTTCTCAATATCGCAATCTGGTAGAATCAGCATAAACTCATCGCCGCCAAACCGGAAAAATACGTCTGATTTGCGCAGGCATTTTTTTATCAAGCGCACAGCCGTAATTATTAATTCATCACCTGCTCTATGCCCGTATGTATCGTTTATTTCTTTTAGATGATCAATATCAATAAAAAAAACTATCCCCTCGCTGTTGCTCTTTTTTGCTTGATCCAAACATTTTTCGAACAGCGCCAATCCTGTTCTTCTGTTATAAATCCCTGTCAGGCCATCAGTACATGCGAATAATCTCAGCCTCTCTTGGGAGAATGTCCTTTTTACAAGTTCATCTTCAAGATTTTCCTTTAATTCAGAGATATTATCTACTGAACTCTTTAACCTGATATTCTCAAAGTGCTTAGCAGCCAAATTATAATTGGTCAAAACCAATGCGGTACTCCCTATTACAAATATAAGAAAAACAGCTATATTAATAAATACCACTCTCTTATCCGGAACCGTCACTAATTCCTGAATATTAAAGGCATATACAGCCGAAACTATGAGCGCCGCTATTACATATATATAAATAGAGGGATTGGTTTTCGGTATTTCATTTTTTATTTTTTTTCTTAATTTCGCACAGGCAAGTACAACCAGCGATAAGATGGAGTAAAACATTAAATTGACGACAAAAGACAGTTGTGCATTATGATACACCTGTTTACTTGATATGCCAAAATATCGAACCAGGATCAATCCCGCAAGGATTTCTAAAACAGCAAGCACAATATAAAAAACCCCGACCGCAATTACCGACATCTTCAGAGATATGTTAAACAGGTATTTGGCCATCAAAATATAAATGACAATGCCGATAAAAACCCTGAACATGGAATTATGCATAAAAAAATATAATGAAATTATCATTGTACTTCCGGCGACAACAAACAGCAGCATTTTGTAAGGTTTTATTTCGATATTATAGAGGGGGTGCAGATATAAATCTTTGG
>DHAA01000114.1 GCA_002397275.1 Thermacetogenium sp. UBA4966
CAGAATGCTAATGCTGCCTTTTTCAAACTTATGACCATGCCTTTCGCTTTGCTCAGGCACAAAACAGGATGAAAAAGGCAGCATTAGCATTCTGGTATGAGTATAAATATGATCTGCTGCGGCAATTTAGGTATAAGTTCAGCTTTCTTACCAACGCCCTGGTATATATATTGCTATATTGTTTTATAGTATTTGCCAATAAGAGCACGGGTTTAACTTTTTATTATGCCGTAAATCAGACATATGACAGGATACTGCTCCTCATCGGTTATACTTATTGGCAATTCAGCAGTTATGCGTTGGGAATTAGCAACAGTATTATTCAAGAAGAATCTGCAAGCGGTATGCTTGAAGCTAAATTGCTGAGCAGGTCTAGCGTTACACTGCTATTATTCTCTAGACTGATTTCTAGTATGGTTGTTTGTATTGTTGCACAGCTGTTCGTTGTCATTGTTTCTATTCTGCTGGGTATAATGGAGACATCTTATTTTTCAAAGTACTGTATTGATTTAGTGGTATATACGCCAAGTATCTTTGGTATGTTTGGGATGGGTTTGCTATTTGGCGGAGCCACACTGATTTATAAAAATATTGGACAATTTATCTTTCTCATTCAAACGGGTTTATTGCTGATTACGAATGTTTTTGGCATGCAGTCACAGATACCCCATTATATGATTCCCTATTCTATAGGAATGGATATAGCGCGTAGACTATTTTTAGATATTACTGTAATGCCTGGAGAATGGCTTTATTACTTTTTCCTAAATATTATTTGGTTGATGATCGGTGTTAAGGTTTTTGGATTATTGTTAAAAAAGAATAAAAAGTATGGATACTTTAATGCTTATTAAAGTGAAAGGCACAGGCGATAAAAGCTCACGGCTAATTCCGTTTGCCAGATAACTTTCCGCTGTGCTATAATATTCACCGTTATAGATTACATGGAGGTGAGGTCATGAAAAAGGGTATTCATCCCAATTATCATGAAAAGGCCGCCATTTCCTGCGCCTGTGGCGCCCGTTTCGAGGTGGGGTCCACTGTACCGAGCATGAGAGTGGAGGTTTGTTCCAACTGCCATCCTTTTTATACAGGCGCCAGAACCAGGCTAATGGAAAAGGGCGGACGTGTAGAGAGGTTCCGGAAGAGGTACGGGCAAGCTAAACAAGAAGGATAGCTGATTCCCTCTTTTATTGATTCCAATAGAAGGAGGGATGATGCGTTTTGGCTGGAGAAACAGCCCAAAATCCGTTTCAGTATGGGGGCCAGGCCGTTATAGAGGGTGTGATGATGCGCGGCCCCCAAAATATCGCCACTGCCGTCCGGGTCGGGGATGAGATTGTAATCCACCAGGAAAATATCACTCCCTGGTCGGATTCTTTTTCTCTTTTAAAGTGGCCGTTTATCCGGGGTACCGTTGTGCTCATCGAGTCGATGGTGATCGGGATACGAACACTTAATCTTTCCGCATCACTTGTTTCAGGCGAGGAGGAAGGGGAGGGCCTGAGTTCTCTGGAGATGGGGATAACGGTTCTCGTTGCCTTTCTGCTCTCCATAGGCCTTTTTATTATCTTACCCACCTGGTTGGGGCACCTGACCAGGGGAGGCCTGGACATCTGGGGACAGAATCTCATTGAGGGTTTGGCGCGCATAGGGATATTTCTGGCCTATTTGTTGGGGATCCGGGCGCTGGAGGATATCCGGCGGGTTTTCCAGTATCATGGTGCGGAGCATAAGGTGATCAACACCTATGAGGATGGAGCGGAGCTCACCGTGGCCGAGGTGGAACGGCGTTCCCGCTTGCATCCCAGCTGTGGAACATCTTTTCTCTTGGTTGTGATCGTGATCAGTATTCTCGTTTTTGCTTTTTTAGGTAATGGCACATGGCTGTGGAAGTTTGGGGCGCGTATCTTATTATTGCCTGTGATCGCCGGCCTGGGATACGAGTTTATCAGGCTTTCCAGAAGGTATAGAAAGCAGTTGAGGATTATCATCGCCCCTGGACTCTGGGTGCAGAAGCTGACTACCGGGGAGCCGGACAGCGGCCAGATCGAGGTGGCCATCGCCGCTCTGAAGCGCGTTTTAGCCTCCCCAAGCACGTGAGCGCGATCTTCTTCTGATCTCCCAAAAGCACCTTATTTAACTGGGAAAAGGGGGTTGAAAGTTATGTTGGAAAAATTGGAAGCACTGGAGTCCCGCTATGTGGAGCTTGAGCAGCAGCTCAGCGACCCCGCGGTGCTTGCAGATATAGACCGTTATAGTAAATACGCTAAGAAGCATGCCGATTTATCTGAAATTGTCGCAACCTTTCGGGAGTATAAAGACGTCTGCAGGGAGATGGATGACACCGCTTCGCTTTTGGAAGAGGATCTGGAGCAGGAACTGCAGCAGCTGGCTCAGGCAGATCTCTCGGAGCTGCAGGATAAAAAGGAGCGCTTGGAGGAGAGACTCAAAGTTTTGCTCTTGCCCAAGGATCCCAGGGATAAAAAGAATGTCATTGTGGAGATTCGGGCGGGAACAGGGGGAGAAGAAGCCGCCCTCTTTGCCGGCGACCTCTTCCGCATGTATTCCCACTACGCCGAACAGCAGGGGTGGAAGGTGGAGATCCTAAGCTCGCATCCGACAGACATGGGAGGCTTTAAGGAGATCATCTTCCAGGTAAACGGCGACCATGTCTTCAGTAAATTGAAATATGAGAGCGGCGTTCACCGGGTGCAGCGCATTCCGGTCACAGAGTCCGGCGGCCGCATCCACACCAGCGCGGCTACCGTGGCGGTCCTTCCTGAGGCGGAAGAGGTTGATCTGCAGATCAATCCCCAGGATCTGCGCATCGATATTTTTTGCTCCAGCGGCCCCGGCGGCCAATCGGTGAATACCACGCAGTCCGCGGTGAGGATCACGCATATCCCGACAGGCATTGTGGTTTCCTGCCAGGATGAAAAATCGCAGCACAAAAATAAAGACAAGGCCATGCGCGTGCTGCGCGCCCGGCTGCTGGATCGAGCGGAGCGGGAGCAGCAAGGAGAGAGATCCGATATGCGCAGGTCCCTGGTAGGAAGCGGGGACCGCAGTGAGCGCATCAGGACCTACAATTTTCCGCAGGGGAGGCTGACAGACCACCGCATCGGGCTGACCCTTTACCGTTTGCCCAATATTTTGGAGGGCGACCTGAATGAGGTGATCACATCCCTGGTCACCGCGCAGCGAACTGAACAGCTGCAGGAACAGCTTCCGGAAGAGGAGCATAAAGCTGAATAAGATGAACTGCGGTCAGCTGCTGGCTAAAGGAACTAGATTATTGAAAGAAAAGGGGATCTCTGCTTCCCGTTTGGAAGCGGAGGTCCTTTTGGCGTTTGCCTGGGGGAGAGAGCGTACGCAGCTCCTTATCTTTCCCGAGGATCGGGTTCCGGAGTGGGTGGGGAGAAGATTCGATGAACTGCTCGACAGGCGCGCTCGCAGGACCCCTGTCGCCTATCTTACCGGGGAGAAGGAGTTCATGTCCCTGCCGTTTTATGTCAACTCAGATGTCCTTATCCCCCGCCCGGAGACAGAGCTGCTCGTAGAGAAGGTTCTGCACTTTTTGGCGGAGAGGGAGAGGGAAGGGCGGGGGGATGGCCTGCGGCTGCCGGGGGCCGACGATGTGAGTAACGAAGCCGGCTGTATGCCGCCGGCAAAGAATACCGGCGATGGCGATATGCATATGCCTGCAGGGGATAAGAGCCCAGGGCCCCTGGTTGCCGATGTGGGCACAGGCTGCGGGGTGATCGCGGTCAGCCTGGCCTATTACAACCCTTGGGCGCGCCTCCTCGCTTCTGATATCTCTCCCCGGGCGCTCCGGGTGGCGAGGAGAAATGCCGTGCGGCATGGTGTGGCGGCAAGGGTGGATCTCTTGCAGGGCGACCTGCTTTCCCCCCTGCTCCGGCCGGGAATGAGCGGGAGGGGAACCGCGGTTGCCGCCAACCTCCCCTATATTCCTACCGCCGCCCTGCGGAGCCTGCCTGCGGATGTCCGCTGCGAACCCCTCTCTGCCCTGGACGGGGGTGAGGACGGTCTTGATCATTACAGGAGGCTGCTTCCCCAGGCAGCGGCCTTTTTAGCGCCGCAAGGGCTGCTGGCCTGCGAGGTTGGAATGGAGCAGGCAGAGCCGCTGGCGGAGATTCTTACAAAAGAGGGCTGGACAAAGACCGAAATAATCAAGGACTACGCCGGCAGAGAGCGGATCGTGGCGGCAAAACGGAAATAAACCGGCAACGCCGAAAACAGACGCTCATGAAGCTGCGCTTCACCGTCAGATGGATGAAAGTAGCAGAACATTGCTTTCAGGGGTAGTGGCCGGATGGATTCCAGCGAAGCGACCATTATGGAGTTCCGGGTAACGGCATCAGGCGCAGCGAAGTCGCCGGTTAATTTGGAGGTTGGAGGTCAGAGGTTGGAGGTCGGAAACGTCTTTTCCGACTTCTAACTTCAAACTTCTCACATCCAGTCATAATAGGGAGCGAGCGGAATCCACAGACATGGTAAACATCTAATGAAAATAGCAGAACGTTACTTTCAGGCTAGAATTACAAAAATCGTTATGAAGTAGATCACCAATAAGATAAGCCCTAACGGCACGCCCAGCTTTGCCCATTCGGAACTGGTTATTTTTAGCTTGCCCGCGGAGATGATATTGGGAATATTGCCCGGGATGAGCATGCCTCCGCTGATCAAGAGCCCCATCAGGATCGCTTCGATCTGCAGCCCCGACATGGCCGGGCTGATCTCCGCGGCAGCTAGGGTGGCGTTGTCCAGGACCGCTGAGATCATATTGATCCAGTAGAGAAGGCGCCCGTCTAAATTGATGATGTAGGCATCGATCACCGGTTTGAAACCTGACCCTAAAAGCTCCAAAGCCATAATGAAGAGGAATATCTTTCCCGCTCTGAGCAGCACACCGCCGATCGTTTCATCTTCTAAGTCAGCAGGCTCTGCGCCGCATTGTTCAATATCTTTGCTCCTTGCCGTGAAGACGCTCAGCAGAGAGAGGGCGGCGATGCCGGGGATAATGAACAAGCCCAGCAGCTTCAGCAGGTAAAAAAACTGCTCCCCTAATCTGGAGACGACAATTGTGGATAAAGGCTCTCCTATCGGCGTGAGGGCCGCCCCCAGGCCGATGGCAAAACAGCCGATAATCGTCGTGCTGATTTTCGCCTGCCTTTTTAAGGGCAGGGCGTTGACCACCTCGGCTAAGATCAGGGCGGAGATGATGGCGGTAATCACGCTGGAGAAAAGGCCCAGAATCCCTACGAGTAGAAAGACGAAAACTTTGAGGGGGATATGCTCCAGCACCTTTTTGATCCAGATGTGCATCTGGTTCTGAAAAAAAGAGAACAACAACCCGAAGATGAGAACCGCGCCTGTGATCAGATACATCAAGTGATTGGTCAGGATGTGGGAGATCAGGCCTTTATTAAGAACACCGGAGATAAGGGTCGCGGCAAGACCCATGACAAAGAGAAAGGGTTCTAAGTTGCGCTCGATGGGCTTGACGAAAAAGGGAAGGGTTAAGACGAGCAGTAGAACGATAATTAGACCGGCTAACAAATGACAGCACCCCCTTGAAAGGCTATAATTAGTTTTAGGACGGCATTGATGATATAATACCATCATTATTATTTATTTTTCAAAGACTTATGATTTAATTGGTCTGTGAACCGCTGAATTTATCTGTCTGGCACAAAGAAAAAAGAAAGTTCTAAAATGAAATCTATTAATGGCGATGTGGCGGAGGAAATGTTGAAAACGCTTTATCTGACTGTAAACCCTGCCCACCCCGAGCCGGATCTGATCGCAGAGGGGGCGGGGGTGATCAAAAAGGGCGGCCTGGTGGCTTTTCCCACAGAAACCGTCTACGGGCTGGGGGCTGACGGCCTTAACGCGGATGCGGTTTTGAGGATATTTCAGGTCAAAGGGAGGCCTCAGGAAAACCCCTTGATCCTGCATGTGTCATCATTGGAGCAGGCTCGCGAATTGGTCGCTTCCTGGCCCCCGGCCGCGGATCTGCTGGCGCGGAGATTCTTGCCCGGGCCCCTGACGCTGATCATCCCGCGCTCTCCGGGGATACCAGATCTGGTCACTGCGGGCCTGCCTACGGTCGCCCTGCGCTATCCCGGGAACATGGTCGCTCTGGCTCTGATTAAGGCGAGCGGGAGGCCTTTGGCCGCTCCGAGCGCTAATATCTCCGGGCGTCCCAGCCCAACTCAGGCGCGGCATGTTATGGCTGATCTCAACGGCAAGATCGAGATGGTTCTGGACGGCGGGCCGACAGAGGTGGGAGTGGAATCCACTATTTTAAGTCTGGCTGAAAAGCGCCCGCTCCTGCTGAGGCCCGGCGGGGTGACCAGAGAAGAGATTGAAGAACTGTTGGGGGAAGAGATCGTGGTCCCGGAAATGGTTCTGCACCCGGAGGAGAATTTCAACAAGGGGCCGGCAAAGGCGGCGCCCTGCCCGGGGGTCTGTTTTAAGCATTATTCTCCGCGGGCGCAGGTGATCATGGTCACAGGCAGCCCCGAGGAGCAGGTACCCAAGGTGCGGAGCTTTCTAGCCCAAAACAGCGAACGCCGCATAGGAATTTTGGCCACCAGCGAACACCTCCCCATCTACAAGAATTTCGGCGCTTCAGTTTACCTGGCGGCGCTGGGCTCGCGTTTTAGCCCTGAGGAGATAGCCAACCATCTGTTCAACGCCTTCCGGGAGTGTGACGAAGCGGGCGCGGAGGTGGTTCTGGTGGAGACAGTGGCGCCCGTAGGAATGGGACTGGCCGTCATGAACCGCTTGTGCCGCGCCGC
>DHAA01000134.1:0-11136 GCA_002397275.1 Thermacetogenium sp. UBA4966
ATGGCCACCTACATGACCGGGGATAATATCCTGTTTTCCAACGACGCCTTCGGGCAGCATTATGCCATTGAAGAACTGTTCAACGACAAAGCGGACCAGTGCCTGCTCTGAGCGGAGGCCATCAAGTACTATGCCAACATCCTCAATCCTTTCTCCCCGCTGGTTAAAAAGAAAGTCGAAGAGATTCAAAGCCTGGGGCTGCCTATCGATATCATCGCGCCGAGCCACGGCGCCATCCGGAGGGACAATCCCCTGCAGATTGTTGAAAAATATTATGAATGGGCACAGGATTACCAGGAGGATCAGGTTACTATAGTTTACGATACCATGTGGGACGGCACAAAACAGCTGGCGCACAAAATAGGAGCGGAAATCAGCCGTCTGTCCCCCGACACCAGGGTGAAGGTCTTCAATGTCTCTAAAACCAACAAAAACGATATCATGACCGAGGTCTTTAAGTCCAGGGCCATCGCGGTGGGATCGCCCACAGTCGGCCGGAATATCCTTTCCTCCGTAGGGGGTTGGCTGGAGTTCCTGAAGGAGCTAAAGTTTAAAAAGAAAAAGGCGGCGGTGTTCGGCTGCTACGGCTGGAGCGGCGAGTCCCCGCAAGTCGTGCGTCAAAAATTGACCGACGCCGGTTTTGAAGTCGTGGAACCGGAAATCAAATGCAATTGGATTCCTGAGGAAGATGCTACCGGGAAAACCGCGGAGGCGGCAAAGGCGATCCTTAATAAGGAACAAGGCGAGGCTAACATAAGCCCCGCCTTATAGGGAATATTCAGCTTACCGGGTCAGGCTGCTTTTGGAGCACCTCGGGAAGCCCCAGTGTGAACACGCCGAAGAGAACGACGGCGACAGCCGCAAAGATCATGAAGACATTGAAGTCGCTGCCCGCGATGGGCGCTATGATGTAAGAGGGGAACACAAACGCAGCGAGGAAGCGCATCGTATTCGCATAGCCGCCCGCGGCGCCCATGTATTCGGGCTTCATGCCGGGAATATAGACCATCGCCGACATGCTTACCGGTACCAGCGCGCCGCAGCACAGGGCGCCGATAAACATGAACGCTGCCGTCGCTGCGGGAGAAGCGAGCATCCATCCCCCATATATGCAGATGCCGCCGATAATACCGACGATCAGAGAAGGAATACGGAACTTGCCCTTGCCGATCTTGAGTATCAGCGCTCCGCCGAAAATAGTGCCGAGCATGATACCGACGGCAAACGCGGATGTAACAAAACCTGCCGTAGTCACGGGGACCCCTCTGGTGGTAAGCGCGGTAGTGAGGAAAATGGAGACGGTCATGTTGCCGACCATGAAGCAGATCATGGTCAGACCGATGACCCATATATGCTTGAGCTTAAGCACATCGCCAATGGTCCTGGAGATAGGCACGTCCGCGGGAGGCGGAGTGGCGCCCTGGGGACGGTCGGAAGCGACGGCCAAGAACAGGACGTAGGCGATGACCATCATGATCAGGGTCACTATGCATGCGGTGCGGAAAGTCCCGAAGTAGGCGGTGATCGCCTGGGCGAGGGCGTTTCCTGCGCCGCCGCCGGCCATGAATATGCCCATGGCAATGCTGAGCTCTTTTTTCGGAAACCATTCGGAGATGAGCTTTGCAGAGTTCGAAGAGATGAATACCGGAAGAAAGCCGAGCATAAAGCTGGAAAGCATCAGCATCGCATAGGAGATGGATGCGATCCTGAGCGCGGCGCCGATGATGCCGATAATGCCGGCGACGAATACCGAAAAGCGGACGCCCTTTTTATCGGCGAGGGTGCCGGCGAAAATGGAAAAGATTATGCCTGTAAGCATGGGGCACATGGTGATGGCGCTAAATTGCGATGTGCTCAGGCCGATATCATTCATCAGATATCCGCCGAACGCTGAGGTCACGAACTGCGCAAAGGCGCCGACCACACAACCAATGAATATGACGAAAAGCACCGCCCACCGCCGGACGGTCGGTTTTACCATTGTATCCATTTGCTATTTCCCCCCTTGTGTACGGTTATGGCACAGCCCGCCAAAGCGGGGGCGCCACCCGATGGCCTAAAAGCAGGGAGAGGAGAACGAACTTCTCCCTGCTTGGCCATGGATCCAAGATAAGCGAAAGATTAAGAAAAATCAGATGTCACGACGGCCTGTTCCCGCGTGTGCAATGGATGACTGGCCGTAAGCATAGACATAGCCCATGCCGCCTCCGACATACAGGCAGAGTCCGGTGATATAGCTGGAGAGCTCGGAGGCAAAGAATAGAGCGGGGCCTGCGATGTCGTCCGCGGTGCCGGTGCGTCCCAGTGGGACCTCGATGTCCGCAATGCCTTGGAGAATCTTGGTGCGCTCCTCTCCGGCTTCCATCAGTTCATCCCAGAAGGCGGTGACGATGGGTCCGGGCTTGATGCAATTGACGCGAATATTGAACTTGGCCAGGTCCATGGCGAGGTTGACGCACAGCGATTCGCAGGCGCCCTTGGCCATATGGTACTCAAAAGCGGGAGCGGTGGGGTTGAAAGCGCCGTTGGAGGAGCAGATGATGATCTTGCCGCTCTTCTGTTTCTTCATCTGAGGGACCACCGCGAAGCAGCTGTAATACATGCCCCACTGGTTGACAGCGGTGGTTTTTTCCAGGCACTCCTGCTGCGTCATGCTGGGATCGCCGTCAAAGGTCTTACCCGCGTAGGCGGCGAGGATGTCCACGCGGCCGAACTCCTCGATGGTCTTTTCTACAATGGACTCGACCTGAGCGCGGTCGGAGACATCCATGGGCCGATAGAAGCGGGCGACGCCGCCGGCCGCAGTGATCTCATCGACGACCTTCTGAGAGTTCTTGGGGTTTAAATCAGCGATAACGACCCTTGCGCCTTCTTTTGCGTAGAGTTTAGCGGTGGCTTCACCCATGCCGGAGGCACCGCCGGTAACGATAGCAACCTGGTTTTTCAGCATATCGATCATGATCAATATCTCTCCTTTTATTTATTCTACTGCCTGTTTGCCGCAGCTTCCATCTGTAGCTTGCCCTTGGGGCCTAGTTCGGGTACCATGAAGCCGCCGGTGATGACGCCGATGACGCACAGCACGCCAAAGGTGACGAAAATGGCGTTGTAGTTCGTGCCGAACAGATTGGCAATGGCGATGGGGAACACGAAAGTCAGAACGCCCTTGATCGTCTCCAGCGCGCCCGAGGCCGTGCCGATATATTCCTGCGGGAACTGTCCGGTAAGAGGGACCAGCGGGGTACGGCCGGAGCACAAGCCGATGCCGCCGCCCATGATCAGCCCGCCGATCACCATGAATATCCAGGTGTTGACGCCCAGCGGCGTGAACCAGCTGAGCAGATAGCCGCAAGCGCCGCCGACAAAGCAGATGATGGTAACGACGTTGTATCTCTTGATAACGCCCATCAGGAAGGTCCCGAAGTAACCGCCCACGAGGAGCGACAGGTTAATGACCGTGCCCATCATCGCGGCGCCCGCGGGATCCAGACCCTTGGAGAGAAAGGCGTTGATGCAGTAAGTGTTGATGAGCAGTGTTGAGGCGACCGCGCAAGAGCAGGCGATGGAGAGCAACCATACATAGGAACTTTTGTAGACCTGGGCTGTACCGCCCTGGGGTGGCTTCTCTGCATTGGCAGCGACAGGGCCGTCCTTGCCGATGATCAACCAGATGGCCCACAGCGCAGTGTAAGCGATCGCCACTAACAGCAGGGAATTGTGGAGTCCGAGCGCCGCGCCGATGACAAACACGGAAGCAGAACCGATGCCCGCGCCGCCGGCCTGGAAGGCGAAGGCAACAGAGACCTTATCCTTGGTAAACCATGTGTCCAGCACCTTCGCAGCGGCGACCTGACAGACGCCGACAAAGAAGGATGCGAGGAACGTAAAAACGACTACGAGAACGTAGCTGGCGACAAAGGCACGCACAAAGAAGAGCACGATGCCCATCAGCATGGCGATCGTAATCGTCTTACGGGAACCGTAACGGTCCAGCAAGGGGCCAAAAATGATGCCGCCGAACAGTCCGACCACCGAGGTGACCGAGGCAAGCGTTGTGAGACCCGCCTGACCTATGCCGTAAGCCTCCATGGCGCCGCCTGCGCAGGCGGGGAAGACAATCAAATTGAAGGTCATGACAGCCATGAACAATGTGAAGAAAGCGGTTATTACCCACGCGCGACCTGACATTTGATTATTCATTGCTAAAATTCCTCTCCTTCCCTTCTGTGAAACTTTTTTGAAAATAGGGAACTTAGTGAGCGGATAAGTCAGATACACGTTTACACGTTGAAATCCCGAAGCATAGCCGGCGCCCCCGCCCCGACGGCGGCAACGGCCTTGTGGATTTCGCGAGCAGAATAACATTTTTCTCTTAAAAGTACAAGGAGTTGAAGCGCCTCCAAAAAAGTCTGGATTTTGATAAATGAAGACAGAAAAAGCCACGTTTTAACGGGAATAAGTTAAGTTTTGATGAAGAATCGCGGTAAAAAATGATAAGCAAAACGAATCATCGGAGAGTGATTGATTTCAAAATCGAATTAACTTAAATGTATAAATTTTACCTGACTCACAATGGTTAGCAGGGTTTTGGCGCGGCCATAAGCAATACTTTTAGCGTTAAGCGATTTGGCAATAGTGAGCCGAAACCCGTTGACTTTGGATCGAGATCGTATTTAAAATAATGACGTCGGATAAGTTCAGATACATGTGCGTAAGAGCGGCCGTTCGCTCCGAAGGATGGCTGTGACTCTCTATGCTTTTAGGAGGTAAATACAATGACAATTGATTTTGGTAAAAGATTCGGATTTGGCGGACTGCGCCTGCCGCTTCTGGACCCCGACGATCAGATGGCCATAGACTATGAGACGCTCGATAAGATGATAGACAAATTTATGGCCCGCGGCTTCAACTATTTTGATACTTCATATATCTATCACGGCCAACTCTCGGAAACCGCCTTCGGCAAGTCACTGGTGGCTAGATACCCGAGAGACTCCTTTCTGCTTTCCACTAAAATGCCGATTAAGTTCATGAAGAATGAAGAAGACATGGAGCGGATCTTTGAAGAACAGCTCAAAAAATGTCAGGTTGACTATTTCGACTTTTATCTCATCCACAGCATCGGCAAAGAGGCTTATGAGAACTGCAAAAAGTGGGATACATTCGAATTCCTCAAGAAAAAAAGAGAGGAAGGGAAATTCAGGGAATTCGGCGTCTCGCTGCATGACTCTCCGGAGTTCCTCGATATGATTCTGACCGAGCATCCTGAGATCAACTTCGTTGTGGAGCAGCTGAACTATATCGACTGGGTCAACCCGGCGATCCGCTCCAAGGAGATCTACGATGTAGCGGTGAAGCACGGCAAACCCGTGGTCGTCATGGAAGCCTGCAAGGGCGGCACGCTGGCCGAGATCCCCGATGAAGCAAAGGAGCTCATGAAGGAGTATAACCCCGACGCATCCATCGCCTCCTGGGCGTACAGGTTCGTGGGCAGCCTGCCCGGCGTGCGCGTAGTGCTGGCGGGCATGCCCAGAATGGAGTTCCTTGATGACAATATGAAGACCTTTGAGAACTTCGTTCCCCTCAATGAAGAGGAATACAAGATCATCGACAAGGTGGTCGAAATCATCAACAGCAATACCGCTATCTCCTGTACATACTGCAGATATTGTGTTGACGAATGTCCGCAGAAGATCGCCATACCCGATTACTTCGCTCTTTACAACGACTGGAAAAGGCTCCAGGAGAGCAGTTCCGAGAACGAGGTTATGACTCAGGCGTTCTATTACATGAACTACGTCGAGCAGGGCAACGGTCCCGCCTCCGCGTGCAAGAAGTGCAAAAAGTGCGAGAAGGTGTGTCCCCAGCATCTGCCCATCAGCGAGTACCTGCATGACTGCGTGTATAACGAAATTGAGTCTTATAACCCCGAGGCCCATATCCAGAAGGATAAACAGGTGGAGATCTGATTGGAGAACGGCAAGGAGCGCTGCACAGCGCTCCTTGTTTCTAATGCACCTTGTCAGCCGAAGGAGAGGTATCCTATTACATCAAGACGGCGTTCCAGCCGGGATTCGAGCTCGAGGGGGCGAAACGTGTCTGCCGCGAGCTTGATTTGCCGCTGTTTGAAAATGACGTAATGCTGGAACCTGAGACTCATAAGGAGGAAAAATACTGATATGGAGACAATGGAGATCCTGCAGGCTGTCCAAGCCGGAGCGATGACCCCGCAGGAGGCCAAGCTTAAACTGAAGATGCAGCCTTTTGAGGATGATATTGGTTTTGCAAAAATTGACCACCACCGGGCCCTGCGTCAGTGTGCGCAGGAGGTCGTCTATGGCGCCTCCAAGACGCCTGACCAGATCCTGAAGATAGCGCAGGCCATGGATGTCCACGGGGACAAAAACATCCTGATCACCAGGATGAAACCTGAGGCCGCAGAGCTCGTTGGAAAAAGCCTCGATCTGTTCTATGATCCCCTATCGAAGATCGGCATCGTCAACAGGGAGTTCAAAGACACCGGGGACGGGTATATCGCCGTCGTATCCGGAGGGACCGGCGACCAGCCCGTGTGCGAGGAGGCGGCCCTCACCGCGGAGGCGTTGGGCAACCGCGTCGAGCGGGTTTATGATGTGGGTGTTTCCGGACTGTACCGCCTCCTAGCGAAGCTGGATGTGATCATGGGCGCTCGGGTGATCATCGCGGTCGCCGGGATGGAGGGCGCGCTTCCGAGCGTCGTAGGCGGCCTTGTGGATGCGCCGGTGATCGCTGTCCCTACCAGCGTGGGCTATGGAGTCAGCTTAGGCGGCATTTCGGCCCTTTTGAACATGCTCAACAGCTGTGCCAGCGGTGTCAGCGTGGTCAATATCGACAACGGCTTCGGTGCAGGCTTCCTGGCGGGACGTATCAATCATATGAATCATATGGAGGGATCCAAATGAAGGTCTTGTTTCTGGAATGCAATATGGGAGCGGCGGGCGACATGCTTATGGCGTCGCTCTCGGAACTGCTGCCTGAACCGGAAAAATTCGCGGACGACCTCCGGGCGCTGAACCTCCCTGAGGTCGAGATTTCAAGAGAATATGCTTCATCCGCCGGCATCCGCGGGGCGCGCATGCATGTGTTGATCCGCGGCGAGGAGGAGAGGAGCGAGGATGTGCCGCGGAACGGCGCCTCCTGCACTGATCATGACCACGATCACGACCATGATTATAAACATGATCACCGCCATACATCCATGACGGATATACGGCGCCTCATCAAAGGCCTGCCGGTAAGTGACAAGGTCAAAAGCGATGTGCTGGCCGTATACGGCCTCCTTGCCGAGGCTGAGAGCCAGGCCCACGGCTGTCCGGTGGAAGAGATACATCTGCATGAGGTCGGCGCTCTGGACGCTCTGACGGACATCACCGGGGTCTGCATGCTGATGGAGAAAATAGGCGCAAACAGAATATTCTGCAGCCCGATCAATGTGGGGAGCGGCATGGTGCGCTGCGCGCACGGGGTATTGCCCGTACCGACGCCGGCAACGGCCGCCATCCTGCAGGGTGTTCCCTGCTATGGCGCCTTCCGGGGGGAACTATGCACGCCGACCGGAGCAGCGCTTCTGAAACATTTTGTTTCCTCATTTGGTCATATGCCGGTAATGACCACCGAAAAGATCGGTATCGGACTCGGCACAAAAGAATTTCCCGCGGCCAATATCCTGCGCGCCTTCCTTGGAGAGACCGACATGCCGCTGATGACCGTGGAGGAACTCTCCTGCAATCTTGACGACTGCACCGGCGAGGAGCTTGGCTTCGCCTCCGAGCTTTTGATGCAGAGCGGCGCCTTGGATGTATTCATGACACCCATACAGATGAAGAAATTCAGGCCCGGAACCTTGCTGACTGTGATTTCCAGACCGGAAGACGCGGAAAAGCTCACAGAGCTGATGCTCCGCCACACCACGACCCTGGGCGTCCGCAGGAAGACCTGCGCCCGCACCTGTATCCACCGCTCCATCGAGACAAGAGAGACCCGTTTCGGCCCCGTGCGCTTCAAAATATCCGAAAGCAGCGGTATAGCGCGCTGCAAGGCCGAATATGAGGACGTAGCACGGATCGCCCTCGAACAGGGGATCTCGATTCGGGATGTCCTAGAGGAGCTTGATGTCATCAATGAGCTTAAGGACAGCGACGATGCAGCTGAAAGCGCAGGACAGAAGAAAGAGCAGCGTCAACGTCAGAGAGACGTTTAATAATCACTGGTCATCGGTGGGTCATCGGTGGACAGAAGAAGGCTCTGTCGGCGTCGGGCTTTGTTCTGCTTGCGCATGCTGCGGCGCAGCAGTTCAAGGGTGGGATTTTTGTTGCTCTCCAGGTTGCAGAAGGTCAGCACAGCACCCAGCTTCTTGTCGATGTCCATCTCACGGTACACTGTTTGGCTGTTCGTAAAGCTGCGGAAATAATCCGGGACAAGGGCTATGCTGTTATTCAGCTCCAGCTGCATGAATACCTCCTCAGCATGGGAGCATTCGCAGATATTCAGCTCTGAAAGCCCGGCGCGGAGCAGCTCATTGTGCAGGCTCTTCTTCGTTAGCTGCTGGTTGCTGGCAGACAGCATATAGCAGGTCTCGTTCTTCATCAACTCCGCGGGTATCCTTTCCATAGACGCAAACGGATGCAGGGAATTGACGGCAAGGATCAGATTCATATTACACAAGTCGTACACCGCAAGGTCATCGTCAGCGAGGAAGTCGTAGGGCCAGCACACGGCCGCGTCTATTTCCCTGGATTTGAGGGCCTGCTGCATGTAATTGGGCGACAGCGTATGTATTCTAATCTGCACGTTTGGATATTTCCTTTTAAAACCCTTCAGCTTAGGCATGAAAAACAGACCGTCGAAAAAGCTGGCAAAAGCGACGGCAATATCCCCGGAGTAGCCGGAAGCAATGTTCGTGCAGCGCTTTACCGTATTATCATAGCTTCGAATTATCTGCGACGCCCAGTTGTAAAAATCGTTTCCGGCCTCGGTCAGGCCGACGACGCGGTTGTTGCGCTCGAACAGAAGAAACCCGAGTTCGTCCTCAAGTTTTGCGATCGCCAGGCTTACCGCCGTCTGGGAAATATAGCATTCCTTTGCAGCCTGCGTGAAATTAAGAGACTTTGCCGCATGTACAAAATAATTTAAACTACGCAGATCCATAAAATTGCACCCCTTATCATGCAACTATGGTCATACTATACAGAATGATGTGATGATGATTAACTTTGCTTATCGTGAGACTTTACATTTAGAAAACGATGCGCACAAAACGATATGATTCACATGATTCAACTCTTAATCACATTTTAACGGAAAAGAGTAAAAATATCAACGATAATTGCGATAAAAGCACGAAAAAAGGGGTTAAAACCACTAATTTCATATTAAAATGGAATCAAACGAAAGCCGGTGGCCGTGATGGACGCGCAACTGTTATCATAAACAATGCAAATGGTCTTTTTAATAATCCTCTTGATGTTTTTCTTTTCCGGCAAAAGCCGCAGGTATAACTGCAGGAAGCATCATCACGAATTACAGTTAATGGCTATTTGATATATAGTTGTATTTTTTGTTACTAAGCAGGAATTTTTGAAAATACGCAGAATGGCTCTTCACAATAGAGTAAATCCGTTGATTGAAATCCGTAATTGCTTGGCAAGACCGCTCCGCTGTCCATCAGAGCGGATAAGCCGAGGGGATAGACACCATACGAAAGGAGGGCGAAACAATATGGAGAATGAAGAAAAAATATTAAAGATATTAGAATCCATGCAGACCGATATCGGCGGCCTGAAGCAATCTCAGGAACTAATATGTACTCAGCTTCGAGAGCATGGCGCCATTTTAAGCGCTTTGCAAACTGCTTCCGAATTCCATAAAGCGGACATTGACAATCTCACCCACGCTGTCGCCAGGCTTGAGGGTCAGCTTACGAAGTATAATAAAAAGCAAGAGGGTATAGAATCAGATATTAAAGAAATTAAGGAAGAGGACAAGTCAATTCGTGAAGTGATCGGGGATCACGAGATATCCATCAGGACACTGCAGCGTAGAGTTGTATAAAATTGCATTATAACCGGGCTGCTTCAACTCAAAGGGCGGCCGCCGGCTCCCGCCATGACTCTGCTTCGGCTTGCAGGGACGCATCCCGGGCCGCCTCTTCCAAATAATAGAGGGCGGCTTGTTTGTCTCCCAGCAAAACTGCCGCTTGCCCGCAATAGAGTTGAATTTTCGCTGTGATCCCAAGGTAAGGCGCGCCGCTCCAATAACGGAGGTGTTGCTTACTGATCATGGAGCTGCGCTTTTCCAGCAGCTGGGGAATGCCCCTTGCTCTGAGCAGGTAGAAGCGCGCCCTTTCCTTTTGGTCGGGCTTTTTCAGCAGCAGCCGCCCCGCGGTGAGATAGCCCAATGCCAGATCCTCGTAGAATTCCTGCTCCAACGGCCTTAATAACGCCGCTGTTTCCAGCTGACGCACCCCCTCCTGAAGTTGCCCGGCCTGAAGAAGGGCGCCGGCATAAAGCACCCTCAGTTCCGCGTCCCCTCTGGCCAGGCGCACCCCTTTTTGAAACTGCTCTATGGCCGATTCAAGGGTTTTCGCATTTTGTGTTTTCTCTGCATTTTCCAAATAGAGCCGGCCCAGCTCCTTGTGCAATGAAGCATTGAGAGGATCTCTTTGCACCGCCTTTGCATAATTCCTCAGAGCGGCCTCTCTATCCCCTTTTTTCACCGCCTGCTCTGCGGCTATGGAATAGCTTTCCCCCGCGTAGACGTTCCATGAGATGGTGATCACCAGGAGAACGGCGCAACCGGCCGCCAGGTATTGGGCGAGCTTTTTGAGGAAAGAGGGACGCTCCGCCATGATGGCTGTGTTGCCGGATATGTTGCCGGCGGAAGGTCCCGCGGCCTCTGCAGAAGGCGCATGCCGCGCCGGGAAGCCGTCGAAGCTGTCGAAACCTTCAAGGGCTTTCCCCAGCCCGAAGAGAACAAAGAGGAACAGGGAGACCGCCGGCATGGTGAGGGTGCATGCCCACAAGGAACCGGCGCCCACAACCAGCGCCGCACTGAAAACAGTCCAGGACGCGCCGGCCGTAATCAAGGCCCGGTCATGCC
>DHAA01000134.1:11388-17868 GCA_002397275.1 Thermacetogenium sp. UBA4966
AAAAAGAAAACCCAAACAGCGAGCAGCGTGATCAGCCCGGGAAACCCCATCTCCACGCCGGCCTGGAGAAACGCTCCGGGAGGCGGTCCCTTATAATAGAAGCTTTGATGTTGGTAGGAAAGGGATTCCCACCCGCCGCCGCCTGTTCCCTGGAGAAAAATGCGCGGGCTGGAGACCATGATGCGCAGCGCATCCCGCCCTTTGAGGAACTTTTCTTCCGCATAGAAAAGGGCGTCATAGCGGGAAGGCTGCGGCGGATTTTGGCTAGGGGCGCCGTTCAGGTAGGCGCCGCCGCTGAACAAGAAGAGCACAACCAGGCATGAAACTGCCCCGGGGAGCACCCAGGGGCGCAAGCGGCGGCCTGATTTCTTACGGAGCGCAGGGAGAAATTCCAGAGCGACAACGGTGAGCAGCCCTGCGGCCGCCCACATCCACCCGCTTGCAACAGCGCCGTTTGTCAGGCAGAATCTCATCTTTCCGGCAGCCGTGAACGCCGCGCAGGAATAGATAAGGAAGTGAACCGGACCTTTTTTGCGCTCACCGGCAGGGAGTTTCCACAGGGAAAGAGGGATTGCTAAAATAAGGAGAAGGAAGAGTGGCTTTGAATTGATCCCGATAAGAGCAAGCAAGAGCAGGTAACCGGCCGCGGAGAGGGCCGGATGGAAGCACCGCCTTTGGAGCGCATGTATGCGTTTGTGCAGGACGGCTCTCATTTTATAACCGGCCCCGTCCTGTAGGGAGGCGGGGGCGTCCTCCGGGGAACGGCGCAAGCTCCAGGGAGGGACAGCCCGCAGATAGAAAACAAAAAGCAACGCCGCTGCTGAAATGATTCCCAGGGCAGCTGCAAAGGGGTAGGCTCTCCCCTCCTGGAAAACCGCGGTCAGGCAGGTGATGGATGTGACCGCCGCTCCTGCTGTCAAGGCCATCAAGACTGCATAGAGGGCCTCCGGTGAAACCACCAGCGATGAGACGATCCGGTAGAGCGCGGCGCAGCAGGAAAGGAGCAGCAGCAGCCCGATAGCCTCGCCGGCGTTCCAGGCGCCGAAGCTAGAAAAGAGGGCAAGGCCGGGGAGCAGGAAAACCGCAATATCAAAGGGGGATCTGATCAGCCGCAGCTTGCCGGCATATATTTTATAGAAGGCGAACACTGCAAAAGCAACGGATATAATGATATACAGGGGAAAAGGCCGGCGGGATGAAGCTAAACAGCAGATGGGGGTGAGAAAGATGATAACTCCCAGCAAGAATAAGGCGGGGCCACCGTTATATGTGTCGCCTGCTTCAAAGGAGAAATGTCTGGCGCTTTGCAAACGGAACCTGTGCAGCAAACTGCTCAAGTGATTGTCGGGTGTTTTCTGCATTGCCGGAGTTTCCGATGTTTTCGTGGTTTTCGCGGTTTTTGGGGTTTTCGCGGTTTCCCGCGCCCGCGCTGTTCCCCAAGTTCCCCAGGGGAAATTCGGCAGAAAACGACGCCTTTTATCGCCGTTTCTCGAAACCCGCCCAGGTTTTGCCGCTCTGTATGCAGCCTGCCCTGTTGCTCCTCTCTCGCCGCTTTCCTGTTCGGCATTGATTTCCGCGGCTGAATCCGGTTCGGCGCCGAGCGGCTTTTTAAGGCCGGCGCGGCTGAGGCGCGCTCTTATCCTCTGTTCGTGAAGAAAGCGGCGCACAACCAGCGGCGCCCGCAGACGCGCCTTTATTTTGCCGCTCCTGAAAGGCGCCACTCTTCGTCCACCCCCTTCGCTCACCCCCTCAGAGCGTAGTTATTGAACCGTCCCCCTGATCTGCTGCTTTAGGCGAGATCGAGGGAAGCGGCGATCTCCTGCATCCCGTGCAGGGCGATCTCAAAGAACTCCTGCAGTTCCACACCCAGCCCCTCTATCTCCCGCATTTGCTCTCTGCCGGCGCCGCGGGCAAAGGCCTTGTCTTTGAACTTCTTTTTGATCGACTTGACCCTTACCTCGGCTAGTGTCCTGGAGGGCATCACATAAGCGGTAGCGGTAATTAAGCCGGAGAGGGGGTCTGTCGCATATAAGGCCTTGTCCAGGCGCGTGCAGCGCTCTACTCCGGGATGGTCGTTGTGGGACTTCACCGCATGCACCAACTCTTCGTCCAGCCCCAGTCCCTGCAGTAGTTCCGCGGCGACGATGCTGTGCCGCTCCGGATCGTCCTTGGTTTCTTCATAGTCGACATCATGCAGCAAGCCGGTCAGATACCACTTCTCCCGGTCCTGGCCGAGCCTGTCGGCAAGCCCCTCCATAATGGCCGCAGTGGCCAGCATGTGATGGATCAGCTCCGGGCTGTGTACCCTTTCCTTGATCAGTTGCAGCGCTTCTTCCCTTGTCAATTGGTTCACTCCTTCAGTGTAGTATCCTGCAAGCGCTAATCCGAAGCTTTTTAGAAGCCGGCGCTCGGTATTTGCTGTTGGTAAACGTCCCCACGCCACCCCCATGCCACATCGCCCAACGACTAACCACTAACCACCATGGTGGGCGGTTCTGCCGGTTTTATGGCGTTCGGGCCAGGCGGCGCCGCGGGCAGCGCCCCCTCTTTTATGAGGGCAGCGGGAATAAAAATAACTCAGGGTCAGCCCCGCGGACTCCCAGGACTGCTGGCGCAACTGAATCAGCACCTGATCCAGGTGAGCGGCGATTTCTTTTCTCATCTCATAGGCGGAGATGATCAGTTGGGATAAATCACTCTCGTCCAGTTCCTCGATCCCGATTTTTGGCTGTTCGGTCATCTCCAAAAATTTAGCGGTTTGCTCATCGCCTGCGATCCCTATACATGGTTTACGCATCACTGAAGCCATGATCAGGGCGGGAAGGCGCATCCCCAGCAGCAGATCCACCTCTCCGAAAAGGCCGAAGAGTTGCTCCAGCGACAGCTTCTCTCGATATTGAAGGCTCGGCTCCTGCATGAGCCGGCCGACCTCCTGGCAGACCTGCAGATCCGCGGGATACTGGAAAGGAATCAGCAGGACATCCCATCCATCCCGCGCCAGACGGTCGGCGGCTGAAGCAATCGCATGCTTATACCGGCAGCTCCCTGCTAACTCCTGCAGGACAATACCGAGAACAGGATTTGTATCCCCGGCATTCTCGCTCTTCTCGCTATCAGCAGTAATCACGGCGGCGTCCGCGTTATCATGATCAGGGATGGTTTGTTGCCGGCGGCTTGTCTCCGCCCTGATCTGTGCCAGCAGAGAAGAACCGGGCTCTTTATCGAACAGCGCCGGATTCACAGCGAAGAGCGGATCCGCGGTCACCACAATGGGGGGGCGCTCTACCCCCATTTTGAGAAGGTTATCTTTCGACCCCTGGCTGCGCACGGTGATCAGATCGAGGCGATCATACACGATACGCGCCAGGCGGCGCCTCCAGAAGCTTTTCAGGGGGCCGACCCCCTGGGCGTAAGCGACCACCGGCTTACCAAATAACCTGGCTGTAAGAATGATCAGCAGGTGACTGAGCAAGACCCCCGCTTCCTCATTATCCTGAAGGGTATCTCCCCCGCAGCTGAGAACTATATCGGATCTTAACAGGGTATAAATCAGAACAAAGGGATTCCATCTGCTGACCGCGCGTACGCCCGGGATGCGGCGCGCCTCCCGTGTATTATGGGAGAAAATGGTGATCTCCATCTCCGGTGAAAGCACCCGCAGGGCCGCCGCAGCCGCGGCCAATTCCGCTTCTTTACCAGGATGATTGATGCTGTAACAGCCCGCAGCCGCAACACGCAGCATAGTGTCACCCCTCTCGTTATAGATGTGGGAAACCGCATCTGCAAAGTTAAGGAAGTCATAACCGGAATAATGCTGGTTATGAAGCACTCTCTCCTGAACTTGTCCTCTTTAAACTTCTACAACTGCATCCCGAATCCTTCCTCCTACATGTTATTTTTATACAATTATTCCTGGTCCAGGATGCCGGAAAAAAAGATGTCTATGCCGTGATAAAAGCGTTCTGCCGCCCCCTTTTTGTCGTCTTCGCCTCCGCGCAAAACAGGCATACAGAGGACGCCGAGCACTCCCAGGAAAACCTCGGCCGCGGCGCGGCTGTCAACCCTTCTGAACTCTCCCCGCTCTATTCCCTGACTGAGCAGGGAGGAGAACATGGTGATGCGGCGCTCCCTGAGCTGCAGCAGCAATTCGTCCGCCCAGGGTGATTGGCTGCTGTTTTCTCCGGCAAGAATCCGGGCGGCGGATGTGCGTTTTTGGATAAAGTTGAAGTGGGCTGTTCCGATCGCGGTGAGCACATCCCGCACCGAACAGGGCTGTTTGAGCCGTCCCTTCATGGCCTCCATATAGCTCTCCAGCCCCCCTTTCAAGGTTTCCCGGAAGAGGTGCTCCTTGCTGGGAAAATACTCGTAGACAGTGCTCTTGCCGATCCCCGCTCGGTCGGCGATCTCTTCCACAGTGGCGGCGTAAAACCCCTTCTCTGCGAAGAGAGAGGCCGCGGCATCCATGATCAGTTCCCGTTTTGTCATTCTTTCACCCCCCTTGTTTTGGAGGAGACAGTTTTATTTAATCCGCTTCGGGCCGTCAGGCCGGGCCGCTTCACATCTATCCCCATGCTGCGGCTTAACCGGCGGCGGCTTGTCTGCCATTGCCTGCCCTTGATGAGCGGCTATGCCCTGAACAATCGCCCGCCGCGGTCATACGCAGGCGGTGGCTTGCCTGCCGGCAGTTATGGTCGGCAGCTTATACCGGGGCGGCGCCTATCTCCGACCATCTGGTCGGCTTCATTCCAATTGTAACCTTTTGGCAACTAATTGTCAAACATATTTTGGAAATATATAGCCGGCGCCGGCATCATTTTCCGGTTGTTTTTTCCGAGAGTATTAAATATACTAATAAAAGAACATATGTTCCGGATAGGCGGTTTAAACATGGAGCGC
This sequence comes from Thermacetogenium sp. UBA4966, assembly GCA_002397275.1. Taxonomy (GTDB): domain Bacteria; phylum Bacillota; class DSM-12270; order Thermacetogeniales; family Thermacetogeniaceae; genus Syntrophaceticus. Next base: position 16,285 of record DHAA01000134.1, read on the forward strand.
GTGATTTTACATTCGGATATGAACAACTTCTATGCCAGCGTGGAATGCCTGTACCGCCCGCAGATCAGGAACCGGCCTGTGGTGGTAGGGGGGGACGAGGAATTGCGTCACGGCATCGTGCTGGCTAAAAATTATCGGGCAAAAGCGGCGTCTATCCGCACCGGGGAAACGCTCCGGGAGGCGCGCGGAAAATGCCCGGGACTGGTCGTCGTGCCGCCTAACTATCCCTTATATCTACACTTCGCCAAATATGCCCGACAAATTTATGCGGATTTTACAGACAGGATAGAACCCTTTGGCCTCGACGAGGCGTGGCTCGACGTAAGCGGCGATAACGGGGTGGCGGTTGCCGACGAGATTCGGAGGCGCATCAAAGGCGAGCTGGGCATCACCGCCTCTGTGGGGGTGAGCTACAATAAAATCTTCGCAAAGCTGGGTTCCGATATAAAAAAACCGGATGCGACGACCCTGATCAGCCGAGAAAATTATCGGTCTGTGGCCTGGCCGCTCCCGGTGGAGGACCTTTTATATGTAGGCCCCGCAACAAAGAAAAAGCTGCTCAGGTACGGGATCGACACTATAGGGAAGCTGGCTGCCGCTCCGCTCCCGCTTCTGCGCAGAGTGTTCGGCAAGGTGGGATATGTGCTGCACAGCTTCGCCAACGGTTTCGACGGATCGCCGGTCATGCGCCTCGATGAGGAATCGCTGCTCAAGTCGATCGGCAACAGCACGACCACGCCCCGGGATCTCACCTGCAATGACGATGTCCGGCTTATCCTCTTCGTTCTCAGTGAAAGCGTTTGCGCCAGGCTGCGTGAGCATGGCTTCCTTTGCCGCACAGCCGCCATTTCTATCCGTGACAATGAGCTTTTCCGCCTGGAGAGGCAGTCCAAGCTGCAGACCCCGTCGAACACATCGGGGGAGATCGCCGCCGCGGCGATGCGGCTTTTCCGGCAGAACTACTTTTGGCCGAAGCCGATTCGCAGCATCGGGGTGCGCTGTACCGATCTGCTCCCTGCCGGCGCCCTCTTGCAGTCATCCCTGTTCGGGGATGAAGAAAACAGGCGCAGGCAGGCTGCGCTGGACAGAACGATAGATTCGCTGCGCAGGCGGTTCGGGCATTTCTGCATACAGCGGGCTTCGCTGTTGGCCGACAAACCGTTGGGGAGCATTACCCCGAATCCGATCACATCATTCACCCGGTAGGATTTTTTAAGGATGGGATGGTACAATGATAGAGAGGCGTTACGAAAACGATCTGAAAGTTTATGTCAAGGTGGAGGCGCTGTTCTATCCCGATGGGAGGCTGATGCCCCTCGCCTTTTGGTGGGAAGACGGCCGCCGCTACAGCGTCGATCGCGTGACCGAGGTCTGCCGGGCCGCCAGCCTCAAAGCGGGAGGGATCGGTATCCGCTACACCTGTACGGTGCTGGGCAGACAAACATTCCTTTTCTATGAAGAAGACCGCTGGTTCATGGAGCGCGTACGCGTATTAGATCATTAGCCCCTCAGGGAATCAGCACCGCGTTGGTTGGATTTTGCAGTTCATGGAGCGCATATTAGGTCGTTAGACCCCGGGGAGAT
>DHAA01000134.1:18197-19848 GCA_002397275.1 Thermacetogenium sp. UBA4966
GGGATCGGGTGATTGGAGGTTCGGGAGATCGGGAGGAGTATTCCGGCGTTCGGCGGAGAGGAAAGGAGCATAGGGCATGTGCGGAAGGTATCTTATGGTAATGGAGGATGAAATAATCGAATATCGGGAAATCATCAACGAAATTAACGAGCGGTACAAGGATACGCCATTGCAAGCCTCAATGGCCAAGGGCGAAGTCTTTCCCAGCAATGTGGCGCCGGTATTGGTGAGAGGCGAAGGCGCTCCGCAGGCGTCGTTAATGAAGTGGGGATTCCCAAAATTTCGGGGAAAAGGAATGGTCATCAACGCCCGTTCTGAAACTGCGCTGGAAAAGCAGCTGTTCCGCAAACCCTTGTTGGAGCACAGGTGCCTGGCGCCCGCGGCCGGCTTTTTTGAATGGCGTCAGGAGGAAGGCAAGAAAAAGGCAAAATATCTGTTTCGCCTGAACGATGCCAAAATGTTGTACCTTGCCGGTTTTTACGAAAGGTTCACCGCCGGCAAAACGCCGTACGACGCCTACGTTATCCTCACCACGGCTGCCAATGCATCCGTGGCCCCCTATCATGATCGCATGCCGCTCATCTTAGAAAGGGACCTGGCCTGCAGATGGCTTTCCGACACATCCTTTGCCCTGGACCATCTGCATATCCCCTGCGAAACGATGCTCCAAGCAGATCAGGCAGATCGGGGGGACGGCTCCGGCGCCCTAGATTAGTCTCACATCATACATTGTACTTTTCTCTGATGCTTTTTAAAGAAGCGTCTCCGTTCAGCACCTTTCCTTCAGCTATTTGCACCTCGGCCTCAGCTATTTTTTGATAAACATCCTGAAGAAACATTTTTTCCTCAGATGTGCGGATTTCTGAAAGGAAACCCTATTTTAGAGAAAATCTAAGAAAATTATGACTATTGAGTGGATTTTATTGAAGTAAAACTTATTTTCCGTTCAAATCTGTGCAGATCTTTAAGTAGTGTGTGGATTTTATCCATATAATCCCACTCCTATTGCACAAAACTATGATTTTTGCTCACTTTGCAGCAAATTGGACGTGACGAATTTCTATTTTGAGATCGATGAAGAGGATATGCTCCGTAAGCACGGATTGAGTAGGGAAAAACGCCGTGACCCGATAATAGCAAGGGGTTGCAACCCTTTTTCTCCTGTTTTGGTGTAAAAGAAAGGATATCCGGCAAATTAGGGGCGTGCCGGGCGTGCCAGGGGGACGTTTCGTCTGCCACATTATACATAAACGCTGCAAAGGCGCCGGGAAACACCCGACATATGACCAGATACCAACGAGCGGCAATCAAGGAACCTGTCCCCTTGATTGGTCCCTTGAGTACCGCCGATGTTCCACTGTTAAAAATGCTTCTCCATGCTCTCTGATATAATTATTGAAATAATAGGCTGCAACAACAAAATACATACCAATATAATTGCCGGCACACCGTAGTCAAAAATAATAAACGCTAAAATTGCAGCCGCTATAAGAAATTTGTTTACATAGTTCGTCACATAGCCCGACTTCTCTCTGATCATCACATAGCGTTCGCCCATCACGACTTTTTGATAATCCTTATGCGTCATTATTCGGGTGAATACAAGATATATATAACCTGCCGACATGATAATGACCCCGCCTACCGGCAA
>DHAA01000134.1:20074-20855 GCA_002397275.1 Thermacetogenium sp. UBA4966
ACCGGCAACAGCAAATCTCTTTTTTTCCATTTCATAGTCCATCTCCCGATTAAAATTCAGAATTGCTTACTGCTTTTAGAGAAGTAATAAATAAAGGAAGCGATACGGCTAATCCACAGAATCAATATTGCTAGCACAAACCACAAATCTTTTAAATATATGGCATATAATGATATACCAAAAATAACAAATTTTTCTACCCCGTATGCTGATGATTTTGCATTCGTCAACAACATAATATTCCTCTCGTCTTTAACATCAATTTGTTCTTTATCATAACTTTTTGGGTTCTTATTAAAGTTAATAATTCTACTTAACTGGAAGAACGACAGAGCAATTCCCCCTCCTACGACACCCAATACGGTTGATGAATACTCACTGTCTTCAACTACAAAATACCCTATTATAAACAATAAAACAGTACCGGCTATCAGCAAAATTAATTTCCATACCTCTTTGGACCAGCGAATGGATTTCATTTTCCTTCCCCCTCGTAAATAAAGATTTCTTCAATACTGAGGCCAAAGTATCGGGCAATCTTAAATGCCAGTATAATGGATGGATTGTAGCGGCCATTTTCCAGGGAACTGATTGTCTGCCTGGATACTTGTAGAGCCTCCGCCATTTCTTCTTGCTTGATTCCCCTCGCTTTCCGGATTTCTTCCAACCTGTTTTTCACATTTAGTTCACCTCAACGTCAAGGTTGCTTTACATCACAATTCATATAATAAATCATCATTACACTAATGTCAAGCATGCTTTACGCGTAATTGAGGCAGCA
>DHAA01000134.1:21268-21774 GCA_002397275.1 Thermacetogenium sp. UBA4966
AGAATACGCCCCAGGTAAAGCAGCACATCCGGGAGCAGGTTGGCCGGGAACATGATTCCGCTCAACATCAGCGAAGGCAAGAACACGGCTTGCGAAAGCATCATGGCCGTCGGCTGGCTCTTTGCTGATACGCCGATCAACAGCCCCAACGCCACGCTGCAAAACAGGAAGGCGAACAGCACGCAGGCAAAGCCGCCCATGTTTTGCGGCGCCTCGGCCCCGAAAAGGGCGGGCGCGGATGCGGCAATGATTATGGCTGCGATCCCCAGGTGTATCAAGGCGCTTATTCCAATACTCAACAGCACGGAAACGCCGGGTATGCCGTTGACGCGGTAGGCGCGCAGTATGTTTGCTTCCCGCATTTTGACAAGAGTCGGCGGTATGCCTATCAGCGCTCCCATAGTCACGGCGAAGATCGCCATCGCGGCGGAAAGCGTCTGCTTCATCTCCGGAGTTACAGAGGCGAACACAGCTCCCATCACCGCGTAAAATCCCAGCGGCACGAT
>DHAA01000030.1 GCA_002397275.1 Thermacetogenium sp. UBA4966
CCGGTAATTGCCGTCATGCTGCTCGGCTTAAACGGCCGCCAGGGGATGGCCTGGTTTCTGATCATTGTCGTTCTTATTGCCTTTTTGCTCAACCATTTCCAGGGCGCCGTCCGGCGCATGGGGGATGAGAACGGTTATGTCCCCAATGAAAAGGGGGCCGGCTTTGCAGAGAACACGGTTAAAAAAGGGGCGCTCTACGCCCTCTTCCTGCTGATCATGATTATTATCATGCGTTCTCTGGTACACGTTGGCCTGACCAATTTTATCCCCCTTTATGTTGAGGAATACCTGCATGGCAGCAAAGAGTACGGGGCGTTGCTGCTGACTGTTTTTCTCCTTTCCGGAGCTGTGGGCACGATTGTGGGAGGGCCGGTGTCGGACCGGATAGGAAGAAGAAAAGTACTCATCTTCTCTTTCCTTCTGGTAATACCTTTACTTTGGCTGTTCCTATTCAGCTCCGGGATATGGACGCTTCCTCTGGCTGCTTTAAGCGGCTTTGTCCTCATCTCGACATTTTCAGTTACTATCGTTTACGCCCAGGAATTGATCCCCCATAATTTAGGTTTAGCCTCAGGTTTGACCTTAGGCTTTGCCTTCGGGGTTGGCGCGCTGGGCGGCTTGGCCTTCGGCGCAGCGGCTGATCTCTGGGGGATTCCGGTGGTACTCAAAGCGATCTGTCTGCTGCCTATCCCCGGCCTGCTCCTCTCGTTAGCCCTGCCCCATGCGGAAAAAGGAGGGAGCGGCGCGGAGAGCTCATAGGTTGTCGCGGTCACAGGAACGCCGAACAACTGACGACTGGTAAAGGGCCGCGCTGTGTGCCCAACGGCGAAGGATGCGGGCGGGTGTTGAGGAAGCGCTATCCGACGATAGCCCGGTCGCGAAAATAGACGCGGGAACGTTCTCCGCGTCTACTCAGCCTCAGCTATTCGTTTGCCTTACGCCCCTCCGGCGGCTGCCGGCAAGCCGCGGACCGCGAGATCTACTCCGGAAGTTCGTAAGGGATAATCTTGTTCTCCCAGGTCCTCAGCAAAATCTGGTTCCGCTTTCTTCCCAGAAGGTAGTTGGGAGCGATAGGCGTTTTTCCATTGCCGTACGGAGCGTTGATGATGTAAGTGGGCACGGCCAGCCCGGATGTGTAGCCCCGCAGATGCTCCATGATCTCCAGCCCGTCGTCGATAGAAGTGATAAAATGGCTGGTGCCCTTTACGTTCTTGGCGTGGAAGATGTAGTAGGGCCTGACACGCAATTTCAGCAGCTCCTGGTTCAGCTTCTTCATCACATGGGGGTCGTTGTTCACCCCGCGCAGGAGTACTGCCTGGTTTCCCAGCACCACGCCGGCCTGGACAAGCCTGTCGCACGCCTGTTTAGCCTCGGGGGTTACCTCCAGAGGGCTGTTGAACTGCGTGTTGATGAAGATGGGCGGGTATTTTTCCAAAATGGCGCACAGCTGCGGAGTGATCCGCTGGGGAAGCGTCACCGGAGTACGGGTGCCGATGCGCTTGATCTCCAGATGCGGGATGCTGTGTAGTTCTCCCAGCAGCCAATCCAGGGTTTCATCGCTCAACAGCAGGGCGTCTCCGCCTGTGATCAGCACGTCGCGGATCTCTTTATTTTCCCTCACATACCGCACCGCTGCTTCCAGTAGCGAGCGTGATTTGTCTAAATCACTGTTCCCGATATTGCGCCTGCGCTGGCAGTGGCGGCAGAACATGGCGCACCTGTTGGTAACGTTGATGATCATGCGGTCCGGATAGCGCCGCGTTACTCCGGGAGCAGGGGAAGTCCAGCCTTCAGCCATCGGATCCTCGCTCCCCTTGTCGTCGGTGATCTCCGGCAGGCTGGGGATAGATTGCTTCCAAACGGCGCCATGAGGTTTATCGCACATGACTAACGCCATGTAATAGGGGGACAACGCCCAACGCAGGCTCTGCCCGATTTTCTCTAATTCTTCTTTTTCCTTATCTGCCAACTCGACAAAATGAGCGAGCGACTCTACGGTGTCGATCCTGTGGCGCAGCTGCCAGTGCCAGTCGGCCCAATCCGCATCGCCGGCTCCAAAGAATTCCAGGATGCTGGAGCGTGCCGCCGCATAATCCTCCGCCAGATCGAAGCCTGTGCGGATTTCTTCTTTTGCCATAAGGTATTCCTTGATCTTTTCTTTCAGTTCAGCGGCTCTCTCCAGGGCGCAATCCCTGCGTGTGCCGCTGTCATTCTGCATGTGCAGATGCTCCGGGTGGTGAGCGGTAATCTCATAGTACTCAATAGCCATGCAACTCCACCGTCCTTTCCTGTATTGGTCTTCAGTTCTGTTTCAGGGCGCTGTCCGCCGGGGTACGTCTGTAAGCGCGGCGCCTTTTGGAGATCTCACGGTACACCTGGCATAGTAAATTATTATCTTGTTGTAGCAATGCAAAAGCTGGGCAAAATCATGCGTGTCTCAAAATAAGGCCAGGCAACCTGGCGAGGAAGGGCAGCTGAGAGGTACAAAAAACTGCCCGGAAAACTCACTTAAAGACGAGGGCAGTAATCTACAGCTAAATCGCAGCCTTGCGGGCTTTCCTTCCTACGCTTACGAGGTTAGCTGACGGGTTCGGGCTGTAAGGTAACCCTACCTCAGATTAAGGATAAAATGTGAGGATTCACCCCAAAAATTGGTTTCCCCGTTTCCCCCCCAAGGGAATTCAGCGCTATCGATTATAAATTTTATTTTTCCTTGATCTTACTATAAGTCTTAAATTGTGTCAATAAAAAATTTTAGCATGTGATGTTATTCTGATAAAATGTCGCCTATGAGAAAGGAAACATTTAACCCGATTTATTTTCCTCTAAAGTTTTATGGTGATCAGACGATATATATAAAAGAAGAATGTATACAAGAGAGGGGAAATAGAGATGGCGGGGATTAACCGGATCAGCGGCCTGGCTTCAGGGATGGACATCGACCAACTGGTGAAGGACATGATGAAGGGGCAACAGCTGCGCCTGGATACAGCCTGGCAGAACAAGCAGATCTGGCAGTGGCGCCAGGAGGCCTACCGGACGGTCAACACAAGCCTGCTCACCTTGAGAAACAAGGTTTTCGACCTTAAGCTGCAGGGCAATTTTCAGGCGAGGAGAGCTGTTTCCAGCGATGAAAGCCTTGTCGCCGCGGCCGCGGGCGCCAATGCCTCTGTCGCTTCATACCAGATTAAGGTGGAACAGCTGGCCAGCGTGGCCACAAACTGCAGTACAGATAAAATATCTGACGGAACTCTTAAAACCAAAGATACTCTCTGGTCCCAGCGGGATGCTTTCTCCGGCGATTTTGAATGGACAGTCGACGAAAACGATAGACACAGCTTTTCTTTCGAGATCACAGTCGACAATCAGGTGCATTCCATAGAGGTTGACGGGGATACGGAAACGTTCGATTCGCTGCTGGCCAGGATCAATAGGGAGTGCGGGGTCAGCGTGTTTTACGATGCCGCGGTAGACAAGGTCTCTCTTTCCACCAATAAGACCGGGAACAGGCAGGATGGCGCGGAGATCCAGGTTTCCGGGAGTTTTCTGACAGATGTTTTAAATATCGACGCCTCGGAGGAACAGGGCGGCGCAGACGCGCTCTTTGAGATTAACGGCCTGACCGGACTGACTAGCCATGACAATACCTACACCGTCAACGGCGTTACCTTTAACTTCAAGGGCGCGGACATCAATAAAACCGTCGCCGTATCCGTAGAAGAGGACATCGACCAGATGGTGGACTTCATCAAGGATTTTGTCGATAAATATAATGAAATCATAGATGGCATCAATGAAAAGCTCAATGAAAAGCGCTATTCATCCTATCCCCCCTTGACCGAGGAGCAGATACGGGATGGAGGCCTGACCGACCGGCAGATCGACGCCTGGGAGGAAAAATCCCGCAGCGGGCTGCTGAGAAGGGATGAGATTTTGAGCGGCGCCCTGTCGGAGATCAGGATGGTGATGTCCGGTATAGTTCAAGGAATCACAGATGAGGTTACGGTAACCAATGGTTTTGAACAGTATAGCGGGCCGGCTGACCGACTGAGCATGATCGGGATTACCACCGGAAGTTATCTGGAAAGAGGGAAGCTGCATTTGGATGAAGCAAAGCTGCGCGAGGCTCTGCAGTCCAATTCAGCGGCGGTGATGAACCTTTTTACTAGGACGAGGGACGCCGAGGGGAAAGAGATCAGCGACCCGGAACAAAAAGGGATAGCTGTCCGCCTTTATGACTCTGTTAATAAAGCCATGTCCAGGATTACCAGTCAGGCGGGGAGCGCGGGCAGCCTTTATGATGACAGCTATATCGGACGTACGGTACGCCAGATCGATGAACGCATGGCGCTGCTGGAGGAACAGTACGCCCGTTTGGAGGATCGTTATTACAGGCAGTTTACAGCGATGGAGCAGGCTATCGCTAAGATGAATTCCCAGAGTATGTGGCTCAACACGCAGTTGATGAGCGGAGGGCAGTAATAAACCGGAGGGGGATGAATCGCGGGATGCGGATCGAAGAGAATGCGGCAATCAGGGAAAACGCTGAACATCAGAACCTTAATGCCGTCAATAATAAAGACTCGTCGGTTCGGGATTTGGCGGAGAGAGAAGAAGGCCGGGAGGATACAGGGCGGCGGCCGCTGGCAGAGCTGCTCAAGAGTGAGTATGAGGTTAATTTTCAGCTGAGTTTCAGCTTCCATAAAGAGACGGAGCGGCTGGTGGTGCAGGTGATCGATCCGGAAACCAGCGAGATAATCCGTCAGATCCCGCCTGAGGAACTGTTGGAGCTGGCGGTGAAGCTGCAGGAGATGATCGGCTTTTTACTCGATCAGCGTATTTAACAGGCAGAATTTTCGCAGCGGAATGATAGATAGGATGATGGATAAGGGGTGATATACTATGTATTCTCCCGCTATGAATGCATATAATCAGTACAAAACAACATCTGTTCAAACTGCCGATCCGGGCAAATTATTGCTGATGCTCTACGACGGGCTGCTCCTCTCTCTCAGAAAAGGAAAGCAGGCCGTGGAGGCGGGTAAACTGAAAGAAGCACACCAAAACCTTATTAAAGCTCAGGATATTGTCAGCGAATTGATGAGCACTTTGAAGATGGAATACGAAATATCCCAGAACCTTTTCCAGCTGTATGACTATTGGAAACGGCGCCTGGTGGAAGCCAACGTTAAAAAGGACACACAGATTATAGACGAGGTGCTCTCCCTGGTGAGGGAGTTGCGCGCTGTGTGGGCTCAGGCGGCGGGGGCAGAGGATGATTAAACAGGCCGGAAAGGGGTTTAAGGGGATGCAAAAGGCTGCCGGCGCTTGGCTGGAGGCCCGGGAAGCTGTGCGGCGCCTGGCGCGGATTACAGTCGCTATGAAAGAAAAGGCTGAGCAAGGGGAAATTGAAGAGTTGATGTCCCTTCTTGATGAGCGCCAGGAAATCTATGCGCTGCTGGATAAGCTGCGGGAAGAGGCAGGGATTAGATCATGGACAATGCCTGCTGAACAGTGTCCGCAGGAGGCCGAGAATTGCAGCGCCGAGATAACCGCGGCTTTGAAGCAGTTGATTGAAGATGACAAAGCGGTGAAGGATACCCTCAATGCCCGCAAGATCGCCGTTCAAGAAGATATAGAGGAAGTGCGCCGGTCCAGGCGGGCGCAGGAAAAATATAGGGGGAGCGGCGCTGCGGGGGTCTTTATTGACAGCAGAGGCTAGTCGACGGAGGGAGCGAGATGCGTTTAATCATCGATCAGGTCTTCGGAAGGTTAGGAAGCCGTCAGAAAAACCCTTTTCTGAGGATCAACCTCTTAAAATCGCAGATGAACCTGCGGATTGAGGATCCTGTCCTCACGGTGACACATGATCGTGTGCAATTATCTATCGATAACAGAGATTTTCTGGCTGATCTCCATATGTATGAACCGCTGCAGTTCAGCAGGGAATACGCGGCGCAGGCCTGGGAGCTGGCGAGGGACGGCGTGGCTGAGATGGCCGCGGAGGGGGACCGCCTGGGAAAATTAGAAAACGGCGTTGACCTTTTCGCGGCGATTGCCCGGGAAAACGGGCTTGCTCCCGCTGCCGATGTACAGCTTGTTCCTCTCAGCCCTCCCGGTATTAGCTTCCAGGTGATCAAGGGAGCAAAGAGTTTTGAGGAGGGGCGTGTTCAGGTACGGCTTACTCCCGGCCGGACGCGTGTCGACCTCGAGCCTGGCTCAGCTCAGATCTACGTGCGCCGGCGCCCTGAGATTCATATCCGTTTTTCGGAAGAACGCCTCGATGTTTTTTGCTGAATCACCTTCTCTGCATCCTTCGCTTACTGCATCACCCGCGTCAGGAAAGAGCGCGTCCTTTTATTGACAGGCTCTGTAAAAAGCTGCTGCGGCGTCCCTTCTTCGATGATCAACCCTTCGTCCATAAAGATCACTCTGTCCCCGATTTCCTGAGCGAACTTCATTTCATGGGTGACGACGACCATGGTCATCCCTTCTCGGGCCAGATCTCCCATCACCTCCAAAACTTCCCCTACCATCTCCGGATCGAGAGCAGATGTCGGCTCGTCAAAGAGCATCACTCTGGGCTGCATGGCCAGGGCTCTGGCGATAGCCACCCGCTGCTGCTGCCCCCCGGAAAGCTCGGCCGGGTAGTTTTCTGCTTTATCGCTCAAACCGACTTTTTTCAAGAGAGAGAGGGCTATATCCTGGGCGGCCGGCCTGTCGCTTTTTTTGACGATGAGGGGCGCCAGGACGATGTTCTCTGTGACATTCTTATGGGGGAAGAGGTTGAAGCTCTGAAAGACCATGCCGATCTCCTCCCTGATTTTAGGCAGATCAGCCTGTGGGTCGGTGATGTTCACGCCGGCGAACTCAATGCTCCCCCCTGTGGGTTCTTCCAGGATGTTAAGGCAGCGGAGCAGCGTGCTTTTGCCGGAGCCGCTGGGTCCGATGATCACCAGCTTTTCCCCTTCCTCAACATCTAGATTGATCCCGCGCAGTACCTGGAGATCCCCGAAATTCTTGACAAGATTTCTAACTTTGATGATGGCCATTGATGCCCAGCCTCCTTTCTGTGAAATCCACCAGCCGCGAGATGCCCAGGGTCATGATCAAATAGAGAAGAGCGACGGAAAACCAGATCTCAAAGGACCTGAAGGTTGAGCCGATGATCAGCTGCCCCTGGCGGGTAAGCTCCGCATAACCGATGCAGCTCAGCAGGGATGTGTCTTTGAGCATGGCGATGAATTCATTCCCCAGAGGGGGCACTACCCTGCGGAAGGCCTGAGGGAGGATGATATGGCGCATGGCTTGACTCTGCGTCATTCCCAGGGAGAGCGCCGCCTCGCTCTGCCCCTTTTCGATGGACTGGATGCCCGCTCTGAAGATCTCGGAAACATATGCCCCGCTGTTGATGCTGCAGGCGACCACAGCCGCGATAAAGGGGGGGATATGGGAAGTGGAGGAAAAGGGCCCGAGAGCGAACGATGCTTCCAGAAATACTTTGAATTGCTGGATCAACGGCGGCAGCCCGAAATAGACGATAAACAGCTGAACGAGCAGGGGAGTGCCGCGCACAAAGTCGACATAGCATGTGGCCAGAGCGTGTGCAAACCGGTTTTTGGAGAGACGCCCCATCCCTCCGCAGAGACCGAGTATACAGCCCAGCGCCACAGCGATCAGCGTAACTTTAAGCGTTTGCAATACCCCATCGAGCAAAAAGGGCAAAGATTGAATGATTAGATCCAAGCTGCATGGCGCCTCACTTTCACTTAAGCTTCTAAAATATTTGAGCGGCCGGAACACATTTTCTAAAGGTCCGGCTTCAGCCGCCGGGGGTCCCTCTATCTGGGGAATTGCCTGGCGCTGATTGTCAAAAAAAGATCTGCGCAGCCCGGCCGGCGGCGCAGATTCGACTTTCTGCTTCTACTTAAGCGTTTTCTTCCCCGGGCAGGAATTCCGGCGGTTCAACGCCGAGCCACTTCTTATATATTTTTGTATACTCCCCGTTTTCTTTCAGCTTTTTAAGGCCGTCGTTGATTTTATCCAGGAGTTCGCTGTTCCCTTTTTTAACGGCAATCCCGTAGTATTCGCTCTGAATTTTTTCGCCTACGATTTTGTAATCTTTTTTATTCTTGCCGACGTAATAGAGGTTGACCGGGTCGTCGTTGATCATGGCGTCCGCGCCGCCGTTTTTCACTTCCATCAAGGCGTCGGTGACCTGGTCGAAGTCCGTGACCCGGGAGCCTTGGATTCCCTTTGCGTAATCAGCGCCGGTCGTTCCGATCTGGACGGCGATCTTTTTGCCCTTCAGGTCTTCCGCGCTTTTGATCTGTTTTTCATTCGCTCTGACGACAACTGTTAAACCTGATTGGCAGTACGGTATCGAAAAGTCTACTTCCTTTAAGCGCTCCTCAGTGATGGACAGACCGGAAACTCCCAGATCGATATTCCCGGTATTCACAGAGGTCACGATCCCGTCGAAGCCCATTTCCTTGAGCTCGACATCGAACCCTTCCACTTCCCCGATAGCCTTGATCAAATCAATATCGAAGCCGGTAAACTCCCCGCTCTTTTCATCCCTGAATTCGAAAGGAGCGAATGTAGCCTCAAAGGCCACGGTGTATGTCTGTTTTTCTTGCTGCTGATCACTGTCCGCCGCATTCTCTTTTTTATCGCCGCATCCCAAACAGAAAGCGCTGAGCAGACCGAGCAACACCACAAGAGACAGACATTTGAAAAACTTACTCAAGGTTATCCCCCCACAAATTGTTTTTTTGATACAATAGAGCCTGTGCGATAACGCCAAACAGTATAAATATTCGACCCTTTTAGTAAAAATCCTTTGCCTTGTCCAGGTGAAGGCGTGAAAAATAGTATTCCAATTATATCTATTTATATCTATATTATTCTGTTGCGGCGAGATGGATACCGGCGTCAGCGATAAGTTTTCATTGCCGTTGGCGCCGCAGGGCAGGATAAGCCGAGCGGAGAAAATGCCTCTGACGGAGCAAGGATGAAGCTGCGCGGCGGAGAGGAGGGGATACTTTGAAACTGAAGAAACAACACATCGCGGATGCGGCTCTTCTAGGAACGGCTTTTGCCTGGGGGACGACCTTCCAGCTGGTCAAGGACGCCCTGGGTGATATCGATGCCTTTCCTTTTCTGGCTATTCGCTTTTTAGCCGCCTTCCTCATCCTATTTCCCTTCCGCAAGGGGAAGTTCACCTGGCATCCTGCTGCTTTGCGGGCGGGTATTTATCTTTTCTGCGGATACGCCTTTCAGACGATGGGCCTGCTCTGGACCACCCCGAGCAAAGCGGCGTTTATCACCGGAATGAATGTGATTCTGGTCCCTTTGATGGCTGCTGCCTTGGATAGAAAAATGCCTTACTGGGGCGCCTGCGCCGGGGCTGTTTTAGCTGCCGCGGGATTGGGTTTCATATCTCTGGAGGGGGTATTTTTGCCGGGCAAAGGAGACCTGCTGGTTTTATGCTGTTCTGTTTTCTTTGCCCTGCAAATCCTGGCGGTCAGAGAAGCCGGCAAAACCATGAATGCCCGCGACCTGACCCTGATGCAGGTGGGTGTCGTTTCCCTCTGCAGCTTCGGGATCTGGGGTTGGATCGGCGGAAACAGCATCAGCTGGACGCCCAACGTTCTCTGGGCGCTGGCCATCACTTCGGTGTTTGCCACCGCGCTGGCTTTCTTGAGCCAGAGCTGGGCGCAGCGCTTTACCGGCGCAGACAGAGTAGCCTTATTGCTGGCTTCAGAACCGGTTTTTGCCGCATTGTTCAGCTATTTTTATGGAGGAGAAGCCTTCAGTTCACAGAAAATCCTGGGCTGCGTCCTGATCCTGGCGGGGATATTGATGAGCGAACTTACAGGAGACAGGGGAGGGCCGGCGGCAAAGGCGCCTGACTAACGACGGTCTGATTAATTTAATGTTGTCAGACTGCCTGCTCTGCTGTTATAATATCACTTGAAGGACATTAATAATTGATTTGCTGATGTAGCTCAGAGGTAGAGCAGCTCACTCGTAATGAGCAGGTCGTCGGTTCAAATCCGACCATCAGCTCCAGTGCAAATCCTGATCCCGCAAGCGCTTGCGGGATTTTTTATTTATGCATCGCCTGTATAAATTGCTCCTTGGGGCCAGTCCTGGGACCATCATAAACTGTTCGGCCCGCAGCAGGTTTTGATGCTGTCCGAGACGTAATCCGGGAGCGAGCGGATCCGGCCGCGGCCTGAGTAGATACCGGACGGGAGCTGTCGACCCCGGTAAGAATGCCGGAATTCGGGGGGAGTGGATACAAAGGAAAGTATATTAAATATGGGTAGAAAATGTGAAAATAAAATTGACTAACGGTCACTTTTTATCTATACTAAAGAAAATGACTATTAGTCATATTACGGTTGCACAGATGGGACGGAACAAAATTTGAAAGGGGGCCGGAGCGATACCGTGACTGCGACTGCGAGAGTAGAAAGCAAAAAGATGATTAAGAAAAACGCCCTCCTGGATGCGGCGTTCGATCTGTTTGCTAAGGCGGGTGTGCACGGCGCCACCATCGATCAGATCGTGGAAAAGGCCGGGGTCGCCAAGGGGACGTTTTACCTGTATTTTAAAAACAAATATGATATCCTTGACATGATTGTGATCCGGAAGACCTCGGCGCTGCTGCGAGACGCCATCATGGCGAGCAAAACCCGTTCCTTTACCGACAGGATCGACGAGGTGCTCTGCGTCGCCGACTATCTCATTGATCATCTGACTCAGGATAAGCTGATGATGCGGATCATCCATAAAAATCTCTCCTTCAGCCTTTACCAGAAAGTGCTCAACGATCCTGCGCGCGGCGCGGAACTGAAAAAGATCGTGGAAGAATTCAAAAAGAATGTGATCTGCGATGGTTACAGTGAGCAGGAAATAGATCATCTGCCGTTCATTCTGCTTGAAATGATAGGCTCGGTTTGTTACAGCTCGATTATCAACAATGAGCCGGCGCCTCTCGGTGTAGTTAAACCCATCCTGTTAAAGACAATCCGCAAGATTCTTGCTTAATCTGCGGTAATGATGAAAGAAGAAGGTGGCTATGCAGAAATTCGGCTATTTTATCGCCAAACACCGCGTGATTATCCTCATCATCGGCATTCTGCTCCTCTTTCCGGCCTGCATCGGGTTCATTAAAACGCAGGTCAATTACGATATGCTCTCCTATCTGCCGGTGGATATCGACTCTGTGGAGGGGGAGCATGTACTGGACGATGTCTTCTCTGACGCTGCAACCGGCATGCTGGTCGTTCGCCATATGCCGGACAAGGATGCCGAGAAGATAAAAAACGGCATCTCCAAGGTCGACGGAGTGGGGCGGGTTTTGTGGAAGAATGACCTCGCCGATATCTCAATCCCTGATTCCATGCTGCCCGACAGCATGAGCAGCGTTTTTCAATGCGGAGATTCAACCCTGATGCTGATCCAGTTTAAGGACAGCGCTTCCTCCGCCCAGACGCAGCAAGCGGTGGCGGGTATTCGCAAACTGCTGAACAAGCAATGCTTCCTGAGCGGGACCTCTGCCGTGATAAAGGACACAGTGGATCTTGCCAACAAAGAAACGTCTCGCTATGTCCTCCTGGCGGTGGTGATCGCTCTCTGCATTATGGCGCTGGCCATCAATTCATGGGTGGCGCCGCCGCTTTTTTTGGTTTCCATCGGCATGGCTATTCTCTATAATTTTGGCTCCAATATTATTTTCGGGGAAATTTCCTACGTAACCAAGGCGCTGGCGGCAGTGCTTCAGTTGGGCGTTACCATGGATTTTGCGATCTTCCTCTATAATCGATATGAAGATGAGCTGCTCAAAAATCCGGATAAGGAACAGGCAATGGCCGGCGCCATCGCCAACTCCTTTACCGCGGTATTCGGTTCGGGACTCGCCACCACCTGCGGCTTTATGGCGCTGGGAGTCATGCGCTTGGGGATCGGACGGGACATCGGTTTTGTCATGGCCAAGGGCGTCTTCCTCAGCGTGATCTCTACTTTTACCATCTTGCCCTCGCTGCTGCTGGTTTTTAACAAGCCGCTCCACCGCTTCCGGCACAAAACGATCATGCCTTCTTTCCAGCGGCTGTCCGGCTTTGTGGTAGATAAACGCATCGTATTACTCGTTATCGGTCTGGCGCTTCTGGCGCCTGCCTATTACGGCCAGGCTAACGCCAAGGTGTATTACAACCTCGAACAATCTCTTCCTTCCAATATGCAGTCCATCGTCTCTCTCAAAGTGCTGAAAAACGATTTCGATATGGCGACCACGCACATGATCCTGGTTAACGATACCATACCGGCTTATCAGATCGGCAAGATGGAGGATGAAATTTCGTCGCTCGACGGCATCAACAATGTGATCGGCATGGACAACATTCTCGGACCCGGAATCCCTTCCTCCATGCTGCCGGAAGGCATCACTCAGTTGGCGCAGAAGGACGGCTATAAGATCGCGCTTGCCAGTTCGAGTTATCCGTCGGCCAGCGACGAAATAAAAGAGCAGCTTGCACAAATGAACGCCATCGTCAAAAAGTATGACCACAAAGGCATGATCACCGGCGAGGGCGCGCTGACCGACGACCTGATCCGCATCTGTGACATCGATTTTCAGAATGTGAGCATCGTCTCCATCCTGGTCGTGCTCACCGTGGTAGTGCTGATGTTCACCTCTATTTCGCTCCCTGTTGTTTTGGTATGCGCTATTGAGCTGGCCATCTTTATCAATATGGCAATTCCCTTTTACACAGGCAGCGCCATACCCTTTATCGCTTCCATCGTTATCGGGTGCATTCAGCTGGCGGCGACGGTCGATTACGCCATCCTGCTTTCCAGCTCCTACCGGGAGCAGATCCGCAACGGGGAAAATAAAGAGGCTGCTATGCGCATTGCAGTGCGATCTTCCACAAAATCGATTCTCACCAGCGCGCTCACGTTTTTCGGCGCCACCTTCGGCGTTTATCTGGTTTCGACGATCACTCTGATCAAGAGCCTGACTTTGCTGATTGCGCGGGGTGCTCTGATCAGTACGGCGGTGATCGTGCTGATTCTGCCGGGTCTGTTGATACTTTTTGAGCCGGTGCTCGAACGCACCAGCCTGTTCTGGACACATCAACACAGCGTGCCTGAAACCCATGAGCATGCCGGAGTGAATGATTAAACTGTTAAAGGAGGAGTGAACCAGATGAAAGCAGGCAGTTATAAGAAAATCCATAAAAAAATGATGAAAGCGGTCGCGGTGACGACAGCCTTCGCCCTCTTGCTCCCCGTGGTTTTGGCAGGGTGGGGCGCCCGTTCCGCGGCCGCGGCGGCGAAAGAGAATCCGACCAAGAGCGAAACAGTCTACGCCAATCTTGATTCTGCAGGCAAAACAAGGCGGGTGATCGTCAGCAACTGGCTGCATGACGACATTCCCGGCGCGGTTATCGCCGACCGCTCGCAGCTTTCCGATATTGTCAATATCAAGGGAATCGAAAAGCCGGAGATATCCGGCGACAACGTCACATGGACGCTGAGCGGGAACGATCTCTATTATCAAGGCCACACCGCGAAAGAGCTGCCCGTCTCCATGACCCTGCGCTATTTTCTGAACGGCGAAGCGGTTTCTCCGTCCGATCTGGCCGGGAAAAGCGGAAAATTTGAATTAAAAATATCCTTTCACAACCATGAGGCGCACAGCGTAACCGTCGGCGGCAGGAGAAAAACGGTCTATACCCCCTTCGTCTGCATGGCGGCCTTTAACCTTCCTCAAAAGAATTTCTCCAATGTCACCACAAACTTCGGGAATGTAATCAGCGACGGGAATAACCAGGCCCTGGGCTTTATCGGGTTTCCGGGTCTGAAGCAGAGCCTGGATATGATTGATTTCAGTTCCGTGAACCTGCCGGACGAGCTCAATGTGACGGCAGACGTGAAGGATTTTTCGCTGGGGCCGGTGATGATGACCGCGGTTCCGGCGCCGGATATGGACAGCCTGAAAAAGAGCGGGGATCTAAAGGAGCTTGCCGCTCAGCTGAATCGATTGATCGACGCCGGGGCGCAGCTCAACGAGGCGGCGGGCACTCTGAACGCCGGTGAAAAAGCCTTTGCCGACGGAGTACGGCAGTTGCTGGATGGCGTCAATACTGCGGGTGCTTCCTTCGATCAGATTGTGAACGGGGCGGGGACGCTCAACAGCACGGTCAGCGATGCGCAGAAGGGTGTACCGGCTTTGATCAAGGGT
Source organism: Thermacetogenium sp. UBA4966 (assembly GCA_002397275.1). Classification (GTDB taxonomy): domain Bacteria; phylum Bacillota; class DSM-12270; order Thermacetogeniales; family Thermacetogeniaceae; genus Syntrophaceticus. The sequence continues at coordinate 14,258 of DHAA01000030.1, forward strand.
ACAAACAGCCTGGCCGCCGGAGCGGACCAGGTTTCCGGCGGCCTTGGCCGGCTTTCCTCCCAGTTCGGCGCGGGCAGCGCCGCTTCGCCGACGCTGCGTGACAGCATCGGCAGTCTTGACGGCGGGGCGCGGCAACTTGCGGGCGGGCTTGAACAGCTTTTGGCTCAGTTATCCCCTGCAGAGAGCGGGCAGCCCGCTACGCTCGCTGACAGTGTGGGCGCTCTGAACTCAGGAGCAACGCAGTATACTGAGCTTACCAACAACGCCCTATTCGGCCTGGCGGAAACAAATCTGCAGACAATCAGGGCAGCGCTTTCTTCGGCACTGCAAGGGCAGCCCAGTGAAGTGATTGCTCAGGCCGTTACAACCGCGGTTTCGCAGGAGCTTACCGGCCTGCACGGCGCGGCGGACGCGGCGATCATCCAGTATCTGACCTCCGGCGACCCTGCCCCCAGGGCTGCTTATTTTAGTAATGCCTGCGCCTACATCAATCTGTACGATATACTGAATATCGTTGCCAACAGCGGCGGCACTTCCCCGACCGAGAAGGAGGCGGCCTTTGAGCAGGCGATGAAATCCGCGGCCTCCGGGGCGCCGTCTTCTTACCTATACCTTTTTGATAAAAATAAGCTTTCTGTTACTCTTGCAGCGACTTCCCTGACCAGCGAACAGCAAAACGCCCTGCAAGCGGCGGCCGTATCCCTTCCGGATGCAAGTATCCAGGCGCTGGTGAAGACGATCAACGCGCAGAATGTGGTGCTGGCCGGCGACCAGGTTTCCGGCGGGACGTCGGCGCTGGCCGCACAGTTCAAAGCAACCGTCTCCGGCCAGGGCGCCACACTCTATGACAGTGTAAAAAGGCTTAACGACGGGGCGCAGCAGTTGAAGGACGGCGCCGATGCTTTGTCCGCCCAGACCGTGAGCAGCGGCGACCCCTCTCACCCTAGTCTCTGCGACAGCATCGCCGCGCTGGACGAGGGCGCCGAATCGCTTGCCTCCGGGGCAAAGGCGCTTTCTTCGGGAGCTTCCGGACTCAGCGCGCTGCAGTCCGGGGTAGGGAGCCTTTACGAGGCGCTGGGCCTTTTCAGCAACGGCTATTCCACTATCCAGGGCGGGGCGTCGTCCCTGAACGATCATGCGCAAGAACTGGCGAAAGGTACGACGGCCTTGGATAACGGCATGTCCCGCTTCTGGGAAGAGGGACTGAGCAAGCTGCAGAGCGTCGATACGAACAAAATGGAGCAGGCCATTGCGGTGAAGGACGAGATGATCAAGCTGGCGGACGGTTACAGCAGCTTTACGGGGTCCGGCGACGGGATCACCTCCAGCGTGAAGTTCATCCTCAAGACCGACGAGATCAAGGCCACCGCAGAACCGGAGGCGCAGGCGCCCTCTCCCTCCGCCTCCCAAAACCTTGGCTTTTGGGAGAGGATTGTACACTGGTTTCGGGATTTGTTCCGCGCCGACTGATTTGCCACAGGAACGGTAATTGTGAAGAGTCAAGCCGGGTGTTTTTATGGCTGCTGAAAGCTGCTGTGGGAACACCCGGTTTTTTATTTTAAAAAAATAAAAAATGTTGACAGCAGATAAAACGGATGGTATTATTGGATGTAGTAACATGTAGGTACAAGTAGGTACAGTTGGAGAGGGGGTGTGGTTCCAGCAGCGGAGGCAATTGGTTTTTTCCAAACAAAAAACTAATGGGGAGGAATTGGTCATGGCGGATTTGAATCTGTTAACCAAAGCGATGGGTGAACTTGATGAAGATCAAGTAATGTCGACCATAAGTGATTTTATGGCATCAAATCCCTCAAAAGAGGACACGCTGAAGATGATGAATGCCTGCCAGCAGGGGATGGCGGTTGTAGGAGATCTGTTCGATAGCGGCGAATATTTTGTCGGGGACCTGATTTATGCCGGTGAATTACTGACCAAAACCATCGAAACCATTAAACCGGCGTTGAAAGGCGAGAGTTCGGCCAAGGTAGGGAAAATGGTGCTGGGTACTGTTCAGGGAGACTTGCACGACATCGGCAAAAACATATTTAAGAGTTTAGCGGAATCTGCCGGCTTTGAAGTATATGACCTGGGAATAGATACGCCGCCGGAAGACTTCGTGAATAAGGCCAAAGAAGTGAAGGCCGACATAGTGGGGCTGAGTGGAATTTTAACGTTAGCTTCGGAGTCCATGAAAAACACTGTTGACAGCCTCAACAGTGACGGTTTGAGGGATAAGGTTAAAGTCATCATTGGTGGGAACCTTGTTACCAGCGATCTTTGCAGCTTTGTGGGAGCAGATGCCTTTACAACAAATGCCGCCGAAGGAGTTAAAATATGCCAAGGGTGGGTGAAATAACATGACTGACGTGTCTAAGAAGTTTCAGGAAAGAGTGCAGTTGTATAAGGATGCCGCCAGACATAAGAAGACTAGTCGTGTTTTGAACCTGGCTAATATTTGGACCTGGAAAATATGTAATTCGGGCTATAAGCTGAGTGAAGCGCTCTTTGATTACGACAAGATGGAGGATATCGTCTGTAAATTCCATGAGAAATACGAGTTTGATTATTATATGGACTATGGTCTCAGAAATCCGTTAAGAATCGCCGATACTCTTGGTTTTACCGATTATCAGATCAACGATGATACCTGCGCTTTGTCCTATGTCACCGATATCAGTTACATGACCGAGGAAGACTATGATCTGATCATTGAAAATTACGACAAGTTTTTATGGACGAAGTGTATGCCGGGAAGGTATAAAAATTTACGCGGGTCCAATGCCAAAGAAATGCTGAAGAAAGCCGCTCAAGAGTTAATTACATATCAGAAATTCTGCGTGCAGATGAATAGCCAAATGGAAGAGGATTATGGGGTTCCGCTTTGTTTGTTCGCAGGAGTTCCCTCAGTTCTCAATTCCTTCGAAACTCTTTACCTGGCCTTCAGAGGGATGAAAGCCCTGTCCATGGATTTACGCAGGATTCCGGATAAAGTAAAAGCGGTTTGCCGGGCTCTGGGGAATGGCCGTGCCTTCGAAAAATATAAGGCCTCGACCCAGCAGGGGACCGATATGCATACCGGCCCTGACTTTTCTCTCTATTTACTGGCCCATGTCATCTTAAGCAAGAAACAGTTTGAAGAGTTCTACTGGCCTTTGCTAAAAGAAATATTCGATTTCGTGGAGAAGTATGACAAGATTGTACACATCTTCAATGAAAGTGAGAACAGCAGGCTGTATGATTTTTATAAACAAGCTCCCAAAGGCCATGTGGTCGTTCACTTTGAGAATGACGATCTGTTCAAAGCGAAAAAGGAAATCGGCGACAATGTCTGCCTGTGCGGGGGTATGCCTTCGGATCTCCTCGCTCGCGGAACAAAGGATGAGTGCGTTGCTTATGCCAAACGGCTGATTGATGAGCTGGCCGCTGACGGCGGGTTTATCTTCAGCCAGGATAAGATGATTTCTTACCCTAATGACTGCTCTGCTGCAAATCTGTTAGCTGTTAATAAGTTTGTGCAGGAATATAGAATTTAAAAAGGGGGTCCGTTTTCATGGCTGAACAGAATCTGTTTACTTACCCTGAAGGTTGGAATGAAATGATGGCTGCCTTGGATTTTGTGCCGGAAGAGCAAAGAGAGGCTTTTATGGAAGATTTTGTAGACATGATCAGCAGCATATGCGTCTAGTCTAGCTTCCCTATAATTCGCTCCAGTTGAGAGATGCCTTCTCTTCCGCCCTGAGGAGAAGGCATCTTCTCTGGAAAGGGCATTGCGCAGATAGGATATTCGTTCCATATCCCTTCAGGCCCGGATAAAAGAGGGGTGCCTATCAAAAAAATGTTGCGGCGAGATGGTTTTGATACAGGAAGGAGCTTGTTAAGATGATCATCATCGGAGAAAAGATCAACGGGACTATTCCCGGTATAAAAAAAGCGATTGAGGCGCGGGATGAGGAATATATCAGGAATTTGGCCGTAAAACAGTCTGAAGCAGGAGCCGATTATATCGATGTCTGCGCCGGAACCGCCCCTAAGATCGAAGAGGAAACACTGCGCTGGCTGATGGACATCGTGCAGGACGCTGTTGATACGCCACTGTCTATCGACAGCCCAAACCCAAAAACTATTGAAAATGTTTTCCCGTATGCCCAACGCACCGGTATCATTAATTCCGTATCTGAGGAAGGGGATAAGCGCGATGTTGTGTTCCCTTTAATTAAGGGGACAGAATGGCAGGTGATCGCTTTGACCTGTGATAACAACGGCATCCCCTCCGATGTGCAGACCAGGGTGCATATTACCAAGAAATTGGTCGCCAAGGCGGAAAAATATAATATCACCCCTGAGAGGATGCATATCGATCCCCTGGTAATTGCTCTGTCCACCGATAATGACTCGTTACTGAAATTCATGGAAACAACCGGGATTATTAAGAAGCTGTATCCGACGATCAAGGTTACGTCAGGTTTGAGCAATATTTCATTCGGTATGCCTTTGAGGAGAGTTGTAAACCAGAATTTCTTAACGCTGGCCATGTCCGCCGGCATGGATTCGGCAATTATGGATCCCTGCAACCAGGAGATGATGGCCGCTTTATTGGCAACTGAGGCGCTGCTGGGCCGGGATAAATACTGCAGGAAATATGCTAATGCCTATCGTAAGGGAAAAATCGGCGCAAAGAAATAGAACAAAGTACGCGCTAGCGATCACAACATAATTCCGGCTCTTAAAGAGGGGGCGTCGGTTCAGGGCGCCCCCTCTTCATATTCCTAATGCTCCCTGCTCCTCATCCAGTTTTTACAGTAAGCGACTCCTTCTTCCGTGTTGTTGGAAAAGGCGTCTGCACCGATATATGAGCAGGAAATTTTGTTCACCGGGTTGCCGCCGATTAAAATCTTTACCTGATCGCGCAGCCCTGCCGCGGTGAGAGCGCCGACTGTTTCTTTCATGCTTTCCAGAGCCAGTGTCAGCACCCCGCTCATCGCTATAATCTGTGGATGGATTTCCCTGGCCTTTGCTACGAACTCTTCCGGCGGGACGTCGATCCCCAAATCAAAAACTTCAAACCCCTCTGCCTCGATCATGCTGGAAAAAATGTTTTTCCCGATATCATGCAGATCCCCCTGAACTGTACCCAACAGTATCGTACCTATTTTCCCCTGACCGTGATTTTCCGGTTTACCGAGAATAAACTTCAGCACATTTTTTACAATTTCCCCGGCCATAATCAAATCAGCGATAAAATATTCCCCTTTTTCGTAAAGAATGCCCACTTTGACCATACCCAGGTGGAGCTGTTCCTGGATGCGGACATGGGATATGCCCGCCTTTAGCTGTTGCTGCACCAATTTAAACACTTGCTCCTCATTTAACTGTTCCACCGCAGCTATTAATCCATCATCCATCTATTTCATCCCTTTCATAAGAGACATTTATTGCTGGTGATAGGATGATACGGCGACTAAGTTGCAGTATTTATCTCTGATAAACAGCTTGCCGTAACCGATCAGTATTTCCTGGTCGTTAAAGAATTTTTGTTCTACCAGGAGAACAGACTCTTCACCATCCGGTTTTAACAGTCTGTCGAGTTCCGGGGTGATCCTGGGCGCGCTGATCCTGAGTGTTTTTTTTACCGAAAACAGAGACTGGTGCTTGGCCACCATCTCAGGGAAAGTTGCGTAATGGATTTCTTTTTCGACGATCGGTTTCCCTCTCTCATAGGGGAGGTACTTGATATCGTAGGCCGCCGGCGTTTGATCGACATAAATCATCCACCTGATCATGACGAAACTTTTCTTGATATCGCCGAGCTGCGGGCTTAGTTCGACCGGGGTCACCAGTTTGACTTCCAGCAGTTTGGTTTCTCCGGAGTAATTTTTGACGCAGCCTTTTTCACTAAAATAGAGGGTATAGCTGTCCATTTCGGGTTCTCTCACAAAGTACCCTTTGCCGGGAACAGGGTTGACATATCCTTCGGAGAAGAGAATAGATAGACCCTTGCGGACAGTTGTCCGGCTGGCGCTGTATTCAGAAGCCAATTCATGTTCCGAGGGAAGCAGGTCGCCGGGCTTGTAGACGCTCCGGCTGATCTGTTCCTTGATGCGGTTGACCAATTGCATATATAAAGGAATGCCTGTCACTGAGTATACTCCCTTGTCTGAAACTACTGTCACTATGCATATATTAACACGGATCAGGCCATAATACAAAAAAAGGTTAATAGTATGCTGAAATGCCGGGGATTGCAGAGGATTCCATTACTAAATGGGTAAAAAATGTGAAAAAGAGGTTGTTATATTTGATGAAATGTGCTATACATAAAGGGAAAACTAATTGATATGGCTTGAGAACCGGGAAAATAGGGTCCAAACCTAAAACCTCCGCCTCTCAATGCCAACCCAATTAAGAATCCTTTGAGAAGGAGGTTTTAGCGTGTACGAGGATAAAACTTTGACCTGCCGTGACTGCGGCGAAGAATTTGTTTTCACTGCCAATGAACAGGAATTCTATGCATCTAAGGGTTTTGAAAACGAACCCGGACGTTGCCCCGCTTGCCGGGCAGCGAGGAAACAGCAGCGGAACGGCCGCGGTTCTGACCGGCGCCCGCGTGAGATGTTCAAGACGACTTGCGCCAAGTGCGGCCAGGAAGCGGAAGTGCCTTTCCGCCCGTCTTCCGACAGACCTGTTTACTGCAAAGACTGCTATCAGGCCAGCAAATCACGCTGGTAAATAAGTTTACAACTTGTAATGCAATGAAAAGAGGCGGGGTGATACCCGCTTCTTTTTATTGGGTGCGCCGCTCCCGGTTTGTTTGAGAAAAGGGAAGGATAAAGGAGATATATACAGAACTATAAGCAGTATATTAATAAGGGCGGAGTCGTGCCGGGGAGCGATCCGCTGCGCTGAATTGATACTATGAGGGAGGTGGTTTCCGATGGTCGAGGTCACTGTCTTCGGTACAGTCGAAGAGGCGCCTAAGGAGTGCGGCTGCGGCTGCGGCTGCGGCTGTGGGCATGCCCACTCCATGCAGGATGCGGCCGAGGTGTTGAAAGAGACATTGATAGAGAAATCGGGGATATGGTAAGGTTTCGTTATGTGAATGTCTTCGGTGAGGAAGTGATGGACTTTCCCGATGCGGTGAAGGTGATGAACCGGTTTCGCCTTCCCCTGACATTTTTAAATGGGGCGCCCAGGTTCCATGGGGGGCTGTCTTTGGAGAAAATTTCAGCTGCCGTAGCTGAACTGCTAGGTGTTGCCGGCGGCGACAGCATCGCGCACTGACCCTTCTATTTTAGGTCACAGGTGATCACAGTTTGAGATGTTTCGTCAGCCAAAACCGCCAGAGCCCCGTCAGGATCCGCGATGAGGCTGTTTCCCAGGCTGATCATGCCGATGTGACTGCCTACGGCGTTTGCCAGAAAGACATAGCAGTGGTTTTCAACTGCTCTGGCGATGGGGAGCGCCCGGTTTTTGTCCAGTTTCCAGCGGGCTTCCGCGGGTTTGTAGTAATGCGCCGAGAGGATAAAGAGAGCGTCCGCGTTATTGCATGTTTTTCGGGCTAAGTCGGGGTAGTTCTGATCGCGGCAGATGATCACCCCGAATTTGTGTCCATGGTATGTAAAAGAGAGGGGCTCGGTACCCGGAGTGAAGTACTTTTCCTCCGCGGCGGTCAGGTTGTTTTTATAAAAGCTATACGTCGTCCCGTCGGGAAGAATCACCGCGGCGGCATTGTAAAGCTTATCGTCGGCGAAAACCGCTCTTCCCACAACAAGGCCCAGTTCAAGTTCAGACGCCCTTCGCCGGATCTTATCCAGAGCGGCCGCCAAATCGTCTGGAAAAGTATCCTGAGACAAGACGGCAGGGTTGTATCCGTTGAGGCACATTTCCGGATATATCAGCAGATCCACACCCTTGCCCGCCGCTTCCTCCGCCAGCGACAACACGCTTTCAGTATTTGTCTCCACTTCATTCGCAATAAACATCTGAGCAGCACCGAGACGCAACAGTATTACCTCCAAGGAATAATTTAACTATGATCTTAAATCAAAAACAGCCGGTTGACAAGGGGCCGCCGGTTAATTTGGAGGTCGGAGGCCGGAGGTCAGAATTTGGAGGTCGGAAGCCGGAGGTCAGAGGTCAGAATTTGGAGGTCGGTGGTTGGATGGATTCCAGCGAAGCGTCATGCTATTTTCAACCATCTGGTGGTGAAGGGGAGTATCAGCGAGTTCTAACAGAGGTGAACAAGCAGTGCGGTTTAAGTATGGACGCTTTTTAAAATATGTTTATGGCCATCTGTGTTGCCATGCAGACGCTGTGCATGCCGCCAAACCCACGCCGGCAGAGGCGGGGGGAGATCTCCAACGCTCCAAAATGTGGGATATCTACACGGGGGATATCGTGTCGGGGGTTGCCGCCTCCGGCTGTACAGCGATTATCGCTGCCCAATCCAGGCTTTCCGCGGATTTAAACCGCGGGCCTGAACACAAGGCGCCCTGCCAGGAGGAAGCTCTCCGTGAATACAGGGCAGTGATCAGGCGCAACCTGGAGCGTGTTGGCGCTGTGGGCCAACATGGCCAACTTGCGCGTCCTTATCTGCATCTTGGCGTGCATGGAATCAGCGACCAGCGATGGGGTGAACAAGCCGTCGAGGTGGGCGCCCGGCAAGGGTGCAGGGAGAAAACCTCCTCGGAGGATGTTTTCCGCTGGTTTCTGCAATCTCTGAAGAGTAAGCTGCAGCAGGCTGTTCCCGGCGCCAAGATCATTTCCAATAAGCGCTTTATCGGAGACCCCTCTCTCGCCTATCACCGCTGCGGCTGTCCTGGTTACCCCAATTACCCCGGCTACGGTTCAAACTACAATGCCGTGCAGTTGGAGATATCATACACGCTCCGCTATGCCTATCGGGAAGAACTGACCGCGGTGCTCTCTGAGCTGGTACAGGAGTTTCATGACAGCTTCAGATGAATTGAATGATCTTGAATGATCTGCATATTTGCTTTTTTGATGGAGAGATGCTAAATTATTTATAGGACATATGCCCAGTTGGGAAAGTTTTTTGGAGGTGGTAATCATTCCCAGGAAAAGGCGAAGATGCCGGATAGAGTGTTTTCCCCCTGTAATATATTACAAGCCGGCGGGAGTTCCTCTGCGGGAACTGGATGAGGTGAGTATTTCCGTGGAAGAATTCGAGGCTCTCCGCCTCAAGGACAGGGAAAGGTTAAGCCAGGCGCAGTGCGCCGAACGGATGGGGGTCCCGCGCACCACTTATCAGCGCATTTTATATGCTGCCCGAGGGAAGATTGCCGAGGCCCTGGTGGAAGGAAAGGCAATTCGCATTGAAAATACCGTTAATGAAGGAGGAAAAGCATGAAGATCGCAGCGCCGTATGTGAACGGCATGATCAATCCTCATTTTGGTCAGAGCAAAGAGTTTATCATTTTTGAAACCGAAGGGAAACAGGTCGCAAGCAGTAAAATTATTTCCAACAAGGGCTCCTGCCATAACCATGAGGGACTTGCAGGCCTTTTGAAGTCGGAAGGAGTCGATGTGGTGATCACCGGGGGAATCGGGCGGCCGATGGTCAGAGCGCTTAAGGCGGCGGGGTTCGCAGTGATTACAGGGTCCTCAGGAGAGGCGGACAAGGCGGCTGCCGATTACCTGAACGGCAGGCTGCAAACAGAAAAGATAACCCTCTGCGGATGCGGGGATCATGACCACGACCACAAACAATAGTCCGCCGAAGGCCGGCCGGATTCCAGTCAAGCGGCGATATGGAGTCTCGGCATAACATTCAGGCGCAGTGAAAAGATAATGATAAAAGAAAGGCTGCTCATGAAAGGGGAGCCTTTTTTCGCGTACCCGTCCGCACCCGGTATTGGAGCGCCCCGCCCAAAGCGCGGCAAGGGGGTAGTACCTTTGTCACATTTTGTCGCAATATTTACATAATATTATTAAAAAATCGACTCAATGCAATTATTTTCATCAAAGGTAATTTAGAAAGAGGGAGAGAAGTATATTTATTCCAAGACTATCCATGATGGCCAGTATTATCCCAGTAGCTGCGGACTAATGTCTAGTTGCCGGTTGGTATGATTTCTCGTTAATTAAGGGGGAATTTATTCATGGAGAGAAAGCTCAGGAAGTCTGGTTTGGACGTTATCGGTGATGTGCATTGGGGTACGCATTTCTGCATTTTCTATCAAACCAAGCAGGATCTGCTGGATATACTCCTGCCGTTTTTTACTGCCGGGCTGGAGAATAATGAGTTTTGTATGTGGGTTGTATCCGCTCCTCCTGATCTGCGTGAGGCCAGGGCGGCAGAGAAGGGTATTCATAATTTGGATTATTATTTGAAAAAGGGGCAGCTGGAGATCGTTCCCTATAATAATTGGTACTGCCGGAATGGGGAACTGAATGTTGAAAAGCTGTTTGAGAACTGGATTCAGGTGATGGAAAGGGCCGTTTCACGCGGCTTTGACGGCCTGCGAGCTACAGGGGATACAGCCTGGCTGCAAAAGAAGGACTGGGGTAGTTTTATGGAATACGAAAGGGTTATAAACGACAGCAGCCTTCAGCGTAACGCAATTTATCTCTGTTCATATCCTCTAGCTCACTGCGGAGCAAGTGATGTTGTCGATGTGGTAAACAGTCATAGCTTCGCCATATTCAGGAGAGAGGGCAGGTGGGAGATGATAGAAACTTGCCGTCACAAGAAGACGGAACAGGCGCTGCGGGAAAGTGAGGAAAGGTTCCGTGTGCTCACAGAAACCGCTGCTTTCGGAATATGCATTGTTCAGGGTGAGCATGTGCGCTATGTTAACCCCGAAGCAGAAAAAATTACAGGTTACAGCAAGGAAGAACTATCGAGGATGGCATTTTGGGAGTTGATTCACCCGGACCACAGGGGATTTCTCCAAAAAACCGCGGCAGAAAACAAAGGGTCTATTGCAGAGAGAGAAATAATGATTATGTCCAAGGAGGGGATGGAAAAATGGATTATATTCAGCTGCGGCGCCGTCACAATTCAGGGGGAAGAGCTGATTATCGGGACATTCCGCGACCATACCGACCGCAAGATGTCTGAAGAGATTACGCGGCAGCAGCTTTATCGCTCCCAGAGAATGGAGGCTATCGGCAAGTTTGCCGGCGGGATGGCTCATGAAATAAACAATCAGCTGACTGTTATTCAAGCATGCCTGGATCTCTATGCCAGAGAAAAGTCTTTTAGTTATGCCCGCTCCAAGATAAGCAGAGCTATCGAGAAAACATGCGAGTTAAACCGTCAATTAATGCTGCACAGCAGGCAGAGTGCGCGGTCAAGCGAGCCGGTGGATCTTAACCGGAGCCTCAGGGATATGCAGAAGCTGTTCAATCCGTTGCTTGGAGAAGATGTGACGGTCGTTTATGAACTTTCTGAAGATCTGTGGACGATCAATGCCGACGCAGCCAATATGGAACAGGTGATCATTAATTTGATGCTCAATGCCAGGGGTGCTATGCCTCAGGGGGGCGCCATTACCGTTAAGACAAAAAACATGGTGATCGGTGAAGAGGATCACGCATGTCGGGTCGCTTGCTTTTCTGTCAGCGATACCGGAACCGGGATGGATGAGAATGTTATCTCACAGATTTTCAAACCTTTTTTCACAACAAAAGACGCAGGAAAAGGAACAGGCCTCGGCCTGGCGATAGTACACAGCATTATCAAGGCGCACGGGGGCTGGATAGATGTACAGAGTAAACCCGGGGAGGGGAGTACTTTTCATGTATTTCTCCCGGCTGTCGGCAGTGTCTCCTCCCTGCCCGGAGAGCAGGTGGTCGCTTGCGAAGAGCCGCACGGGGATGGTGAAAGAGTTCTGCTGGTTGAAGACGACCCCGATGTAGTGACTTTAACCAGGAGGGTGCTGGTGGAAAACGGGTACCGGGTTTTTATGTGCAGGAAAGTCGGCGATGCCCTGGAACTTTTTGATCGGTATAAAGGTGACTTTGATCTGGTAGTAAGTGATTTAGTACTCCCTGACGGCAGGGGTTTTGTTCTTGCCGACCAGCTAAAAAAGCAGAAGCCGGAGATAAAAGTATTGTTGGTCAGCGGGTATTCTGAAAGATTGATCGGCATGAGCAGGATAGTGCAGCAAGAGTATCCCTTTTTATCAAAGCCTTACACCGCTGCAGAATTGTTACGGGAGGCGCGCCGGCTTATCTGCGAGCAGAGTGAGAGCGCTCCGGCTATGGAAGCTGCGCCTGCGGTGATATCAGAGGATGAAAACAGGGAATGCGCTGAACTGATCTAAAGCGGCATGCCGGGCGTGTTTGCAAGCGGCTGCGGGATATTTACTAAAAATGAAATAAAAGACGACAATAAGATATGTTTGATTAACATGATTTGACAAATAACTACACATCCACAGCTTCATCCACACGGGATTTGGCTTAAAATTAGGGTTATGAACAGACTTATCCACATTATCCACAGAGTCTATGGATCTAGGCAATTTTCGAAATAGATTTTTCGACATGCTTTTATCTCTGTTTTTCCCTAATCTTTGGTAAACAGTGTCATTAAGGCGAAATTGAATTCACCGTGCAGACTATGCCGCCTTTTCGCTCATTTTTATTGACAGAACAGCCATTGTGTGCTATTGTTTAAGTACTTCGTGAGCCTCGGATAAGCACGGGACAGACACGAGGATATTATTTTAGGAGGAATGTGCCGTAATGCAGGGCAGAGTCAAATGGTTTAATCAGGAAAAAGGATACGGTTTCATCGAATGCGATGAGGGCGGGGATGTTTTTGTTCATTATTCGGCAATTCAAGAGGAGGGCTTCAAAACCCTGGCAGAGGGCCAACGGGTAGAATTTGATGTAGTTGAAGGCGCTCGCGGCCCCCAGGCGTCAAATGTTGCTAAATTATAAAGGCTCCCATCTTGGATTTTTAAATCTGCTATTTAAGGGCCCCTCGGCGGGGGGCTCTTTTCTTCTGCCTTTTTTATTGATTATGAAGGCAGGATTATTTTTCTGTAAAGGGAATAATAAATAATATAAAGGCAACGATTATTTTATAGGGGGTGGAGGTAAGGTGAAGATCACCATCCGGGGTAAAAATGCCGCAGTTACCGACGCGCTCAAGAGTTATCTGGAAAAGAGGCTGACAAAGCTGACCCGGTATTTTGATTCCATCCAGGAAGCGCAGGTTACGGTCTCGACAGTTGGCGACAATTATGCAGTGGAGGTGACGGTTCCCCTTAATGGCGGTATGCTTCTCCGCGGCGAAGAGATGAGCAGGGAAAACTTCTACGAAGCGGTGGATCTGGTCTCAGAAAAACTGGAAAGACAGATCCGGAAACAGCGTACCAAGCTTTACCGTAAATTTCGCCATCAGGGTCTGAAGAATCTGATCGCGGAAATGGGAGAAACCAATAAAAGCGAAGATGAACCTGCCGTCGTCAAGACAAAGCGTTTTCTCATGAAACCGATGCCTGTTGATGAAGCGATCTTGCAGCTTAACTTATTAGGTCACGATTTTTTTGTATTCAGCAATGCTGAAACAGGGCAGGTAAATGTTCTTTATAGGAGAAAAGACGGGAATTACGGGCTTATAGAACCCGGAGAGTAAGCGGCTGAGCGTCGGCGCTTTAGCCGGGAATAAAAGGGGACCTCTTTCGCAGGGGTCCTTTTTTTGGTTGTTTGTAGATGTTGTCAGTGGAGGCCAGAGGTGTTAAAATGAAAACGGTTGGGAGAAAGAGGGTGTAATTGAGAATGTTAGGTGCTCTCAAAAATCTATTTGACGATAATGCGCGAGATATCAAACGCTTACAAAAAACAGTTGATCTTATTAACGCTCTGGAACCGGAGATTAAGGCCTTATCTGATCAGGACCTACGGGCAAAGACAGAGGAATTTAAGGAACGACTTGCCCAGGATGAAACCCTCGATGATCTGCTTCCTGAAACCTTCGCCGTCGCCCGGGAGGCCTCCTGGAGGGTACTGGGTATGCGCCCCTTCGATGTGCAGCTGATGGGCGGTATGGTCCTGCACCAGGGGAGAATCGCAGAGATGAAAACCGGCGAGGGCAAGACCCTGGTGGCTATCATGCCCGCCTACCTTAACGCCCTGTCCGGGCAAGGGGTGCATATTATCACGGTCAACGATTACCTAGCGCATCGAGACAGCGAATGGATGGGAGGCGTCTACCGCTTTCTCGGCCTTAATGTCGGCCTGATTGTCCACGGATTGAAAACAGAGGAGCGCAGGCAGGCCTATGGTGCGGATGTAATCTACGGTACCAATAATGAATTCGGTTTTGACTATCTGCGTGACAATATGGCTATGCATGCCTCGGAGATGGTGCAGCGCGTTCTCAACTTTGCTATTGTCGACGAGGTGGACAGCATTTTGATCGATGAGGCGCGCACGCCGCTGATCATATCCGGACAGGCGGACAAGCCTACGGACCTTTATTTCAGGATTGCGCGGGTGATTCCTAAACTGGAGAAGGATACCGATTATCAGGTGGATGAAAAGCTGCATACGGTTGCTTTGACCGAAGACGGCACCAGTAAAGCGGAGGGGCTGCTGGGTATTCAAAACCTTTCCGATGAAGATAATTTAGAGATTGCTCATCACGTTTATCAGGGACTGCGTGCCCACGCCTTGATGAAACGGGACCGTGACTATGTGGTGAAAGACGGACAGGTGATCATCGTGGATGAGTTTACCGGTCGTCTTATGTTCGGCAGGCGTTTTAGCGAGGGGCTGCACCAGGCTATCGAGGCCAAGGAAGGGGTGCATATCGAGCGGGAGTCACAGACCCTGGCCACCATCACTTTTCAGAACTACTTCCGCTTGTATGAAAAGCTGGCCGGGATGACCGGAACAGCGGCCACAGAGGAAGAGGAGTTTCGCAAGATATATGGTTTGGATGTGGTGGTGATCCCCACACATAAGGCTATGATCCGGCATGACTCTCCGGATGCCATTTATCGAAGTGAGCAAGGAAAATTTAAGGCGGCTGTAGAAGAGATAGTAGAGTGCTTTGAGCGGGGGCAGCCGGTTCTGGTAGGCACCATATCTATCGAAAAGTCGGAGGTCTTGAGCAGGCTTTTAAAGAAACGGGGGATTCCCCACCAGGTGTTGAATGCCAAGTTCCATGAACAGGAGGCGAAGATCGTCGCCCAGGCAGGCAGACTGGGCATGGTAACTATCGCCACCAATATGGCCGGACGCGGAACCGACATTATTTTGGGGGGTAATCCCGAGCACCTGGCTAAGGAGGAACTGCTGCGGCGCGGAGTCGCCCCGGAGGTGGTAGCGGAAGCCGCTGAATGCAGTACGCCCTCGTCTGAGGATGTCGCCGCGGCACGCGAAGATTACCGCCGCCTGGTTGCTGAGTTTAAAAAGGAAACAGATGCCGAGCATGAGCAGGTGGTCGCTCTGGGAGGCCTGCATATCATCGGTACCGAACGCCATGAGAGCAGGAGGATCGACAACCAGCTGCGCGGCCGTTCCGGGCGCCAGGGGGACCCGGGAGCGTCACGCTTCTATGTTTCCCTGGAAGACGACCTGATGCGTCTTTTCGGTTCAGACAATATTTCCGGCGTGATGGATAAGCTGGGTATGGATGACAGCGTTCCTGTGGAGCATAGTCTGGTTACCCGCTCTATTGAAACTGCGCAGAAGAAGGTGGAGAACCGCAACTTCGAGATGCGCAAACATGTGCTGGAATACGATGATGTGATGAACCAGCAAAGGGAGGTCATTTACAGCCAGCGCCGCCGCGTCCTCATGGGTGAGGATCTGCAGGAGTCGCTGCAGGAGATGATCACCGCTTTTATTGAAGCCGCTGTAGAGCGCTATACCGCTGAAGGGAAATACCCGGAGGAATGGGATTTAGAGGGTTTAGTCAAGTTCGGGGAACAGTATTTTTTAAGAGAGGGCTCTGTGAGCGGCAGCGATCTGCAGGAGCTTGGCTCCCGGGAGGAGATCCGGGAGCGGCTGATAGATGAGGCTATTGCTCACTGGCAGGCGAGGGAAGATGAGCTGGGCGCTGAGACGATGCGGGATCTGGAGAGGTTTATCCTGCTGCGGGTTGTCGACAGCAAATGGATGGACCACCTTGACGCAATGGATCAGCTGCGCACCGGGATCGGCCTGAGAGCATACGGCCAAAAGGATCCTCTGGTGGAATATAAATTCGAAGCATACAATATGTTTCAGGGGATGATCAGCGCTATCCAGGAGGATGTCGTTCGCTATCTTTATAAGGTGCGGCTGGTACCGCAAGAGCGGGAGCGGCAAGTAAAACAGATAGCTGAAAACCGCGGCGAGGAGCCGCAGCGCAGACCTGTAAGGGTTGGACCTAAGGTGGGGAGAAACGACCCCTGCCCCTGTGGAAGCGGTAAAAAATATAAACGCTGTTGCGGCAAGCAGGAATGACCTCAATTATTGTGGAGGTGGGTCCATGGAAGAAGGGGACTCGAACGGCAGAGAGGGAAAG
The DNA here is from genome assembly GCA_002397275.1 of Thermacetogenium sp. UBA4966. Lineage (GTDB taxonomy): Bacteria > Bacillota > DSM-12270 > Thermacetogeniales > Thermacetogeniaceae > Syntrophaceticus. Next base: position 30,747 of record DHAA01000030.1, read on the forward strand.
TTTCCTGAACCGGCACAGGAGAGTGGACGCCATGATCGGAGAGAGTTTTTTTTTAAAACTCTGTTGGCAGTGTTCAACCCTAAAATAGTTCCCTATGTGGAGAGGCTATATCAGGTTGAGGAGCTTTTGTCCCTTTTTGAAATAGTTTCAGCAGGGGAAAATCAGCTGCACCATACTCTCTGTATGCTGGAAATGGCCGCCTCCATACCTGATAAAACATTAGAAGTATTGAAGATGACGGGTGAAGATCTGGCAGACGGGGTTATTTTCCATGACATTGGCAAGGGAAGAGAAGTAGACGACAGAGTTTTTGACTCCTCTAAGGTGCACAAGGCGAGGGCGCCTGCATATTTGCACCCTTATCCCGGGATGAATTGGGCGGAGTGGACGATACCCTTTCACGATCATGTTGGGAAAAGCCACCAGATAGCGAAAAAATACAACTGTTCGCAGAAAGTTCTGGAAGCCGTCGCCCTGCACCATCATGTGAAGATCAGGCCGCAGACACTGAACCTGGTGAGCGAGGCTCTGCATCTCAGCAATATTGTCAGATTGGACATTTTCTATTACAAACCGGCGCAGTACGCGGCTCCGGGCGGCAGCCTGGCACAGACCGTCGCCATTCTCGACCAGATGTGCGCCATCGAGAGAAAGTTCCGGGGCTTTTCCGGGTTGGGGATGGAACCACAGCAGATAGAATATGAGGTGGTGCGTGACCTGGTGATCGGGATTACCGGGAAAGACGACCCGCGTCTGGATGTTCTGGGCATATCCCTGACCGGCGGGGAGTCGGTGATCCTCTTCGATTTGCGGGCTTTCGGCAGCTTCGTCAAGATGCATACCGAATACGAGGTTCAAAACATGAAGGCCTCTATCCTGCAGTTAATTCGCAACCTGATCCGCGTCAGCCGGGAGGGCAGAGAGCGTGACCTGGTCGCTCTTATCGGAGGGGATGAATACGCTGTTGTGACAAAGGTTCAAGATTGCAAAGTTCTTGATGAAATGATCGAAAGGGTAGCCGGCATAATCAAGTTGAAGACAGGGCTTCAGGTTAGAGCAGGTTACGGTATAGGGGATCGTATTGATGAGAATTATCACCAGGCCCGTATCCAGGCCGAGATGTTGAAAGAGCGCCGATTTTTATCGGAATAGGAGTGATATTGATGTTGAGTGAGTACAGAAGAGAACTGGATCAACTGGAACGCAAACTTCATGAATTGAGGGGTTCTCTTTGACCTGGATGCCAAAGAGATTAAGCTGAAAGATATGGAAAAAAGGACGGCGAACCCTGATTTTTGGGGAGAGCCCGATAAAGCAAAGAAGATCTTGCAGGATGCGGCGTCGCTCAAGGATGATCTGTCCCGCTTTGAGAAAATAAGGAAAGACTATGAAGAACTGCAGGTCTTGCTGGAATTGAGCGAGGAGTCCGGGGATCAGGAGTTGTTTGCGGAGTTTAAGGGGAGCCTTGCCGAACTGTCTGTTGCTGTGGGTAAATGGGAGCAGGAAAAACTTCTCGGCGACCCTTATGATAAGAGGAACGCCATGGTTTCGCTGCATGCCGGAGCGGGAGGCACCGAGGCCCAGGACTGGGTGGAAATTCTCTTCCGCATGTACGGACGCTGGGCGACCATGCAGCATGGTTTTAAATTCGAGGTGTTGGATTACCTGGCTGGGGATGAAGCCGGAATTAAGAGCGTTACTTTCCTTGTGGCCGGTAAAAACGCCTACGGGTATTTAAAAGCTGAACGAGGCGTACACCGCCTGGTGCGCATTTCGCCCTTCGACTCTTCGGGGAGACGCCATACTTCCTTTGCTTCTGTGGATGTCATCCCTGAGGTGAAGGAGGACAACGAGGTGGAGATCAACCCGGATGATCTGCATATGGATACCTACAGAGCCAGTGGGCCGGGAGGGCAGTATGTGAACAAAACCGACTCGGCTGTTCGCATTACCCACCTGCCCACCGGGATTGTCGTACAGTGCCAGAACGAACGCTCTCAGCTCTCCAACCGGCTGCGGGCGATGAATATGCTGCGCTCACAGCTGCTGGCTTTGAAGAAACAGAAGCAGGAGGAGAAATTGGCCGAACTGCGGGGAGAGCAGCGGGTAATAGCGTGGGGGAATCAAATACGTTCCTATGTTTTTGAGCCGTACACCATGGTCAAGGACCACCGGACAGGGGTAGGCGTAGGTAATATCCAGGCCGTGATGAACGGGGAGATCGATATCTTTATCGACGCCTATCTGCACATGCTGCATCAAGAGTAAATGCCTTTGACGGAATAGACGGCCCCGGAGTGGGGGGGCATATGTCGATAGGGATACAAACTGAACCAAGGATTTCCTGGAGGGCTTTGAGGGCAGACAGCAGATGATGCTGCCTGCCTTTGCTGTACACGCTGTACACCTGGTTTTGTCAAAAAGTAGCGCACTGGTTGAGATATGAGTGATATAATGGAAGTTATGCCGGTGAAATCAAACAGAGGGAGTCGTTGCTATGGCTGCGAAGAACACAACCGATATCGGCTTTGAACAGCAAATCTGGGCGGCGGCAGACATACTGCGCGGCAGTATGGACGCTGCTGAATATAAACATGTCGTACTGGGGCTTATCTTCCTAAAGTACATATCGGACAAGTTCGAGGAGCGTTATCGCGAACTCGAAGCTGATAATGACGATGTGGAAGATAAAGATGCTTATACCGAAAAGAACATTTTCTTCGTTCCTCCCCAGGCGCGTTGGAGCGTTATCTCCAAAGCCGCCCACATGGAGGAAATCGGCACGGTCATTGACGATGCTATGCGAGCCATCGAAAAGGAAAACAAGCGGCTGAAGGATATACTCCCCAAGAACTATGCCCGTAGCGAACTGGACAAGCGCCGCCTTGGCAATGTAGTTGATCTGTTCACCAATATTGAAATGAACGAACACGGTAGCGGCAAGGATATATTAGGGCGTACCTATGAATACTGCCTGGCCAAATTCGCCGAACAAGAAGGCAAACGTGCCGGCGAATTTTACACTCCTGCCTGTGTCGTCAGGACGCTCGTTGAAGTACTGAAACCGTTTAAAGGACGTGTTTACGACCCGTGTTGCGGTTCCGGCGGGATGTTTGTGCAGTCGGCTGAATTTGTGGCGCATCATTCCGGCAATATCGGCAACCTTTCCATTTATGGTCAGGACGCTAACCCTACCACCCGCAAAATGGCGTTGATGAACTTAGCTATCCGCGGCATCGAAGCCGACCTTGGCGGGTACAATGCGGACACATTTCATAACGACCTGCACCCGCGACTGAAAGCGGATTTTGTCATGGCGAATCCACCATTCAACCTTTCAGACTGGAACGACGGCTCATTAAACGACGATCCTCGTTGGAAGTACGGCTTGCCGCCATCCGGTAACGCCAACTTTGCCTGGCTTCAGCATATGATCTACCACCTGTCGCCGAACGGTAAAATGGGTATGGTGCTTGCCAACGGCTCCCTCTCGTCTCAATCCGGCGGCGAAGGGGAGATTCGGCGTAAAATTGTGGAGGACGATCTTGTTGAAGGCATTATAGCGATGCCGACGCAGCTTTTCTATACGACGCAGATTCCCGTTTCGCTTTGGTTTATCAGCCGCGACAAGAAACAGAAAGGGAAGACACTGTTCATCGATGCCCGTAAGATGGGAACGATGGTCAACCGCCGCCTGCGTGAGATGACCGCTGAAGACATCAATAAAATCGCCTCGACATTCGAGGCGTTCCAAAACGGGGAGCTTGAGGACGTAAAAGGTTATTGTGCTGTCGTAACCACCGAGAAAATTGCAAAACAGGACTATATACTTACACCGGGGCGGTACGTTGGAATTGAGGAGCAGGAGGACGACGGCGAACCCTTTGAGGAAAAGATGGCACGACTGACCGGCGAGCTTTCCGAGATGTTCAAACGTTCTCATGAATTAGAGGATGAAATTCGGCGGAGATTGGGGGCGATAGGGTTTGACATCTGATAATACTGAAATCATTATCTACCAGATCGAGGACGGACAGACGAAGATAGAAGTTCGGATGGAGGATGAAACCGTCTGGCTGACGCAAGCGCAAATGGCTGAACTTTTCCAAACGACGAAACAGAATGTTAGCCTGCACATTAACAATGCCTTTGAAGAAGGCGAATTAAAACCGTCGGCAACCGTCAAGGAATACTTGACGGTTCAAAATGAGGGTTCCATTCGAGTTCAGACGAAACATTAAAAACTACAACCTCGCGATTTTGCTAAAGCGGAGGCTGAATAAGAAAAGTACAGCCGGAAGACATTGAGCAATCTCTCGCCCGCGGAGCGTGATTTCCTCGCGAGCGATAAAAGCAGCGCAAAAGCGGCTGGAGTGGAAGAAGAAGCCGAAGAAGGCGGGAGGTACGCAGGAATGAGGTTTATCACAACTGTAATTGGTAACATTGCCTCGGTGCAGACGGGTCCCTTCGGAAGCCAGCTTCATCATAAGGATTATGTTCTGGTTGGCACTCCAATTGTCACAGTCGAGCATTTAGGAAAACGGAAAATGATCCGTCAGAATTTGCCGTGTGTCTCCGAAGCGGATAAAAACCGACTGTCAAAATACACACTACGTTATGGCGACTTGGTATTTAGCCGTGTTGGGTCGGTCGATAGATGTTCGTGGGTGAGTGAAGATGAGGATGGATGGATGTTTTCTGGGCGTTGTCTGCGCGTTAGACCAAACGACCCTTCAGAAATATATCATAAGTACCTGTACTACTTTTTCAGCTTAGAATCGACGAAGGACTTCGTGAGGAATATTGCCGTGGGTGCAACGATGCCCTCCATCAATACTCGCTTGCTTTCCGAAGTACCGATTTCTTTTCCGGGCATCGAAGAACAGAGGCAAATCGGCGACGTTCTCTCCGCTCTTGATGACCGAATCGAGGCTAACACAGCGATAAATCATCATTTAGAGCAGCAGTGCTACGCTATCTATCGGCGGTTCTTCGTTGAGGAAGAAAACCCGTCTTGGGAAGTCGGCACAGTTGCCAATTTAGGCGAAGTCATTGGTGGGAGCACTCCTTCCAAGGCAAAGCCCGAGTATTACACAAAACAAGGCATCGCATGGATTACTCCAAAGGACTTATCCATCAGCAAAAACAAGTTCATCTTGCATGGTGAAGTCGATATTACCGACCTTGGGCTGCGAAACAGTAGCACACGGCTCATGCCGCGCGGAACAGTACTTTTCAGTTCCAGAGCGCCGATTGGGTACATTGCTATTGCAAGTGGGGATGTCTGCACAAATCAAGGGTTCAAGTCCATTGTTCCTAAAGCAAGTATTGGAACGGTATATGTTTACTTCTTTTTGAAAGACAATCTCCAGATTATTAAGGGTATGGCTTCTGGCTCGACATTTACGGAGGTTTCGAGTTCTACAATGAAAATGGTTCCCGCTGTTATTCCCGATTATCATACGCTCACCCTCTTTAGGGAAGCCTGCGAACCAATGTTTGAGCAGCAAGAACTTCTCGAACAGGAGAACGACCGCCTTGCCGCTCTGCGCGATGCCCTTTTACCCCGCCTGATATCCGGCGAGTTGTCTGTAGCCGACGTGGACGCTAAATGATGATTTACCGTCTATAGACGATTTGATAGAATTGTACGAGGGGGGGGGTCCTATGCCATATACCGAAGCCAACTATGAAAATGCTGTCATAGAGGTATTCCGCGACGCATTAGGATATGCATACATCTATGGCCCTGACGTGATGCGCGACTACGCGGACCAGCTTTATTCGGATGAACTGCTGCCTGCTCTGCGGCGTGTTAACCCGAAACTGCCGGAAGTCGCGCTTTTCGAGGCGGTCTACAAGCTGCGCAATTTCGAAGGCGGCACGGTATTGCAGAAAAACATCCAATTCATGGACTACCTCCAGAACGGCGTATCGGTGAACTACTTTTACGAAGACGAGCAGCGATCGTCACTCGTATCTCTCGTGGACTTTGAAAATATGGAGCGCAACACCTTCACTGTTGCCAACCAATGGACAATTATTGAGAACAGCGAGAAACGTCCGGATGTTCTCGTGTTCCTTAATGGCCTGCCCATTGTGGTGTTTGAGTTGAAGTCGCCCTCCCGCGAGGAAACGGACGCTTCCGAAGCCTATTGCCAACTTCGCAACTATATGATGGGAATTCCGTCCCTCTTTATTTACAATGCCTTCTGCGTAATGAGCGACCTTGCCGTCTCCAAAGCCGGAACCATTACCGCGGGTGAAGACCACTTTATGGAGTGGAAAACGAAGGACGGCAGCTATGAAAACACGCAGTATGCCCAGTTCGACACCTTCATCGAGGGGATGTTCGACAAGGCGCGACTGCTCGATATTATAAAGAACT
>DHAA01000014.1 GCA_002397275.1 Thermacetogenium sp. UBA4966
TCACCCGCGGCGAAGGCCAGAGCAGGGGTCATGGTCAGTACCATGGCCGCGGTCAGCAGTAAAGCTAAGGTCATTCTCCCTTTTCTCTTCCTCATTTTCTACTCCTTTGTCTCTTTTCCAGAGTACTTACTAAATTAAGTATAAGCGATGGTAATTTTTTATCAATATGTGATAGTAAGCATAACAGAAAATATTTCATTAATAGTTCATTAATAGATCATGTGTTTACCCTGAAAAAGCTCTGCGACTTTCATCCTTCCGCCGGCGCCGCAGGCGGCATGAGCATCTATTCGACATACGAGGCCCACCGCTGTTCAAACCCATGCAGTGTTTTGTTATCTGTAACGGTATATAAGGCATGCAGCAAATAGATATGAATGGCATGATATTTGGCAACCGCATGCGGCTCGGCCTTATTATAGGTTATATGACCCAAATCATAGGCGCTGAAGCCGCCGAGATCATAGTAAGGTAGTATTTTCTCCAGCGTTTCTATCCCTGATTTAAAATACTTTTGGGAGAGTTCCCGCGATTCTCCGGAGCTTGCCTGCGCCCAATCGTTAAGGCCCAACAGGGAAAACATGAACCCGTTCAAAGTATAGGACGCCGGGTCCGCGATATACTCCTCAAAAATTATATATTTGCTGAGAGATGGGTGTAAATCCCGAAGAGTGGACATCACCCCTCCCTCGGCAACGGGTGTCAGCAAAAACCGCAGCGCCTTATCTCCCGCCGCCAGGTAGCGGCGGTCATTTGTCACCGCATAAGCTCTGGCCAAGACGCTGAGCGCCTGCCCCTGCGCCATGCCTGAAACCCAGCCGGGCTCATATACCTCGCCGTTCAGATAGTATTCGAAGGAAAAGGGATAGCGAAACGCTCCCGCGTCATCCTGCATAGAAATAAGTTTATCCACTGCGGTTAAAAATTCCGGAAGGTTATCTTCGCTCTGTAAATACCTGCCGTAGAGGGTTAACGCATGCTGAGCGACGGTAACCGGATTATAATAGAATTTTTCTCTATATTTTGGCTTGGGAATTCCGTCGGCGTCAAGGATGAAATCACTGGGAGCGGCGTATTTATTTACAGTTCCATAATTAAGATAATCCCCTAAATAGTCGTATTCGCAGATACCGGCTTTATAATTAAGTTTCTCATTTCGATATTGCTCCAAGCTTTTTTCCACGAGCGGTTTGTATTCAGGTTTCGCTGTGTAGTCGGGCCATCTCTCTGCTGTAAACAAGACGATAATCATCAGAAGAATTATTACTGATAACAAAAAGGGTATCATTTTATTCCTGAACATTAAACCCAGCCTTTCGCCATAATCTACCCTCTAGCCCCTCTTCGCTAAATATTCCACGGTTTTCAGGAGTCCCTCATGCAGCCGTGTTTCAGGCGCCCAACCGAGTACATCTTTGGCCTTGGCCGCGTCCAGGTAGATTCTCTTCAGCTCCCCTGTTCTCTCCGGCCCGTATTCCGCTTCCCCCACAAACTTAGCGGACTCTTTTAAACTGGAAAAGAGTTCATTTACAGACGTGCCCTTTCCTGTGCCTATATTATAAGCATAGTCATTGATGGCGCACCCTCCGGGAGCAGAGCGAATAATCCCTTTCTCCAGATATTTCAGCGCCAGCAGATTGGCCCGCGCCACATCGCCCACATAGACATAATCCCGCAGCTGCTCCCCATCGCCGAAAATGGTCGGGGCTTCTCCCTTGAGCATCTTCAGGCCGAAGATAGCCACAACCCCCGCCTCCCCATGCGGGTCCTGCCGGGGGCCATATACATTTCCATAACGCAGAGTGATATAGGAAAGGCCCCTTACCTGGGCATAGTAATTCAAGTAAAACTCCGAGGCCAGCTTGCTCACACCATACGGAGATTGGGGGCCCTTGGGGAATATCTCCGCTGCCGGAAGCTTCTGCGGCTCCCCGTAAACCACGCCTCCGGAGGAGGCAAGCACAAACCCTTTAACACTGTACTTACGGCAGTTCTCCAGGAGGTTGAGCAGCCCCAGGATATTCACTTGAGCATCGAAAAGCGGATCAGCCACCGAACGCCGCACATCTATTTGCGCGGCATGATGGTTTACATAATCAAAATTACCATCCCGGAATACTCCCTCCAAATCCGGATCACAAATATCCATCGCATAAAATTCGGCTTTGGGATTCAGGTTTTCACGTTTCCCTGTACTCAGGTTGTCGGCCACTGCGACCTCGTAACCCTCTCTCAAAAAACCATCGACAAGATGAGAACCGATAAATCCGGCGCCCCCTGTAACAAGAACTCTCATATCCTTCACCCCCGCAAAGTGTTTACAGATAACTTTGTTAAACCTAAATATATTTCACCAAAAAACCTACGGAAATTACAATAAAGCAACCTATCCGACTAGTAGTAACCAGCAGCTACCGGAATCGCTATATCTGAGCTCACCTCTTATACCTCTCCGCCACATCAAGCACAGCCTCAATAACATCATCCGCGTCATGATCAGACATTCTGGGATAGAGAGGCAAGCTGATCAGGCGCAGGAAGTTGGAATAGGCCACGGGAAAGTCTTCCGGCTGAAAACCGTACTTCTCCCTATAATAGGGATGCAGGTGAATAGGGATAAAATGGACGCTCGTTCCAATATTCCTCTCCTTCAGCTCTTCAATGAACCGGTCGCGGCCGATCTTCAAAGTGTTCAGGTTCAAGCGCAGCGTGTATAAATGCCAGGCATGTTTTACATAAGGCCGCTGAACAGGTATTTGTACACAGGGACAAGAGGCAAAAGCCTCATTATACTTCCTGACAATCTCCTGGCGCCGCTGCTGAAAGCCATTTAGTTTTTTCAGCTGCTGTAACCCTATGGAGGCCTGGATGTCGGTCATGTTGTACTTGAACCCCGGGCTTTCCACTTCGTAGTACCATGACCCTCCTTTATCGTAACGCTTCCAGGCGTCCCTATTCATACCGTGCAGGCTTAACGACCTGGCCTGTTCGATGAGCCCCGGCTCGCCGGTGAGCATTCCTCCCTCGGCGGTCGTCAAATTTTTTGTGGCATAAAAACTGAAAGCGGTCAGATCCCCAATAGTACCGATTGTCTTTCCCTTGTATTGAGCCGACAGAGCATGCGCGGCGTCCTCCACGACGAAAAGCCGGCGCTCTCCGGCAATGTTCATGATCTCATCCATCTCGCAGGGGTGACCTGTATAATGAACCGGCATAACAGCCCGGGTTCTGGGCGTAATTGCCTTTTCGACTAAGGAAGGCGAGATGTTCAACGTCTCCGCATCAACATCAACCAGCAGCGGACGAGCCCCTACATGCTCGATGACGTTTACCGTTGAACAAAAGGTCAGCGGCGTGGTGATCACCTCGTCTCCGCTGCCGATACCCAATACGGCCAAAGCAAGATGGAGCCCGGCGGTACATGAATTCAAGGCCAGCGCTGCATCAGCCCCCAAGTACGCCGCAAATTCTTGCTCAAACCTTTTCGTTTTCGGCCCTGTCGTAATCCAGTCGGAGGATAGAGTATCGACGACCTCATCGATCTCTTCACGGGAAATAGAGGGGGGTGAAAACTGTAAAAATTCTGTTCTCATAAGTATCACCTTTATCTTTCTTTATCTGAATTTTTCTTTACCGCAAGCTGTTTATTCTGCCGGCGTAGCGCCCCAGATGTGGCAGACGAAACATCCCCCTGCCACACTATGTGCCTATTTTTTGATTAGGGCAAGCGATATTATTATTTCCATCGAGCCGCTCAAGCAGTTTCCGGCAAATTCCGGCGCTTTTTCCGGGCAGCAGTACCACCAGGACGGTATAGATAATAATCAATAGGTCCAGGGACAGCGTCCGCCGCCGTACATAAGCCAGGTCAACCCGCAGCTTCTGCGGCATAATGCAGCTTATATAATATTTCTCAGGGTCATCAACGTCGAGCATTTCTTCTTCGTTGCGGAATAGAATCTGCGAAACCCCTGTCACTCCCGGTTTTACTGAAAGAACTTTTCTCTCCTCATCTGTATAATGCTCGATATAGCGGGGGTCTTCAGGGCGCGGCCCGACAAGGCTCATCTCCCCCAGCAGAACATTAAAAAATTGAGGAAATTCATCCAGCTTCCACTGGCGCAGGAACCTGCCGCTTGCCGTAACCCGGCTGTCGCTGCCCGCGGTAATGCCGGGACCCTGTTGCCCCGTATCGGCAATCATGCTCCGCAGCTTCAAAATATAAAAACATCTTCCCCCTCTCCCCGCCCTAAGGCCGCGGTAGAAGACAGGAAACCCGGTATCCAAAATAACGGCAAGAGATGTCAACAGGATAACCGGAGATAAAATGAGCAGCAGTATCAATGATATCAGCAGATCAAAAAGTCTCTTCGCCATTTTTCATTTTCCTTTTGCTAAGAGGCGTTCCTCAACTTCCTCCAGCCAGTTTTTCACCAGCGCATTCCAGTCCAGGCGCTCTTCCGCGAATTTTCTGCCCTTACTGCCCATCTCACAGGCGGCCTGCGGGTGATCGGCCAGCCACAGAACGGCTTCCGCCAGGGCTTTTTCATCTTCAGGAGGCGTGACGAGTCCCGCTCCTGACTCTTTTACCATCTCAGCCCCCTCGCCGGATCCGGAATATAACAGGGGAAGGCCCGCGGCCAGCGGCGCCATCATCTTTGCCGGACGTGTACCTTTAAAAAGCGGAAGATCCTTCAGCGTCACAAAAGCGGCGTAAGCTTCATTTAATTTGCGCGGCATTTCCGTGAGAGGCACAGGCTCTATGAATTTCAAGCCGGTTACGTTTAAATCGGAGGCCAATTTTTTTAAGCTCTCTAATTCAGGTCCGTCCCCTACTATCTGATAACAGATGTCTTCCCGATGTTTTGTAAATGCGGCCGCCTTAGCGATCACCTCGACCCCATGCGCGCTTCCTATACGCCCCGCGTAGATAAAGTTTTTCCGTTTCTGTTCATCCAGCTTTTCTACAGGCTGAAAGGCTTCCACATTAGCCCCGTTCGGCAAATAGTACAGCTTATTCCGAGGAATGCGCTTTTTTTGCAGCAAATCGGAAACCATCCCCTCGGTCACCGCAGTTATGCCGGAAGCCTTTCTATATAAAAAGTGTTCGAGTTTGATCAGGCTTTTACCTGCCCAAGAATCTCTACTCATCGCTCCTAAAGCAAAGATAGAATCCGGCCAGAGATCACTAAGATTTAAAATCCAAGGCCGCCTCCATGCTTTACCGAGGAAATAGCCTGTCAAACCCAGCGTTAACGGGGGGGACTCGATAAATATGAGATCAGG
>DHAA01000083.1:0-16616 GCA_002397275.1 Thermacetogenium sp. UBA4966
GGCGGCATGGTTGTCTATTATGGAAAAAAGTATGGTTGTTTTTGGTATCAGGACATACTAAAATGTATAACAAAGTGAGGTATGAGCATGGATAAAAAACTGAGTAAAGAGAAGAAAGAGAAGAAAGGGAAGAAGATAGAGAAAGAGAGCTCCGCGGGGAGCGCCGTCACCTTGGAGAACGCCATATTGTCCTGTTTGCAGTCTGCAGGGAAACCCTTGACTCTCGCCGAACTGGCCGCACACGTAAAGCACGGGCAGAGGCCTTTGGAACAACTGCTGCGGGAGATGGAGACCAAGGGGCGGATCATCAGGACGCGCAAGAACAGGTATGGCATACCGGAGAAGATGAATCTTTTTGTGGGAACTATACAGGGGCACCCCAAGGGTTATGCCTTTCTGCTCCCTGATCTGAAAAGGGAAGATATTTTTATTGCCAGGGAAAACCTTGGCGGGGCGATGCACAACGACAGGGTGGTGGTGCGGCCTTTAGGGACCGGCGCTCATGGCCGGCGCGCCGAAGGGGAAGTGATCAGGGTCCTGGAGAGGGCTAACGCTACGGTGGTAGGTGTCTTTGATGAGACCAACCGGCAGTTTGGTTTCGTTATACCTGATGAAAAAAGGCTGGGCATGGATGTTTTTGTACCCCGCGCCCGGGCTAAAGGCGCTTGTACGGGGGAAAAAGTGGTGGTTGAGATCACTTCCTGGCCCGGGGAACGGAGAAACCCGGAGGGAAAGATAATCGAGCGCTTTGGCCTCGCCGGCGACCCGGGGGTGGATATCCTTTCTATCATTAAAAAGCATGGTCTTCCGGAGGAGTTTCCGCGGCGGGCGGTCAAAGAAGCGGCGGGGATCCCTCTCACAGTGCCGCCGGATGATCAGGACGGCCGCTGGGATCTGAGAGATCTGCCCATGATCACCATCGACGGCGAGGATGCCAGGGATCTTGATGATGCTGTTTCGCTGGAGATGACTGATGACGGCGTCTATCGTCTAGGGGTGCATATCGCGGATGTTTCTTTCTATGTCAAAGAGAACAGTGAACTGGATAAAGAGGCCCTTGCGCGAGGTACCAGCGTTTATCTGGTCGATCGGGTGATCCCTATGCTTCCCACCAGGCTTTCCAACGGCATCTGCAGCCTTAACGCCGGGGAGGATCGGCTGGCCCTCACCGTATTTATGGAGATCAATGATGAAGGGAACGTCATCCGCTATGAGGTTGGCCCCGCGGTAATCCGGGTGAATGAGAGGATGACTTATACAAGCGTGCGCCGTATTCTGGAAGATAACGACCCGGAGCTAGGCCAGCGCTATGCGGATTTTGTTTTGACCCTGCAGAAGATGCGGGACCTCTGCCTTATTCTGCGCAGGAGGCGCAGAATAAGGGGCGCCCTGGATTTCGATTTTCCTGAGAGCAAGGTAAAATTAGACGAGGAGGGGCGCCCGGTTGATGTGCTGCTCATGGAGCGTTCCGTTGCCGAACAGCTTATCGAAGAGTTTATGCTGATCGCTAATGAAACTATAGCTCGTCACCTTTCACAGAAGGAAGCGCCTTTTCTGTATAGAGTGCATGAGGAGCCTAAACCCGACAAATTGGAATCTCTTAATGAATTTCTGCATGGTTTTGGTTTTCATATCCCGGCAGGGAAGGGCGTGCACCCGCGCTTCTTTCAGGAGATCCTGCACAAGGTGGAGGGGCGCCCTGAGCAATTAGTGGTGCATACGGTGATGCTGCGTTCTCTGCAGCATGCCCGCTATGCCCCGCAGCCGCTAGGACATTTCGGGCTGGCTGTACAGTATTATACTCATTTCACTTCACCGATTCGCCGTTATTCGGATCTGATCACACACAGGGTGCTTTGGGATCTGCTGGCACACGGCCGCATTCATCCTAAACGGCGCAAAAAGCTGGAGGAACTGATGCCGCTTTATGCCCAGCAGACCTCGGAGCGGGAGTTGCTCGCCGAAGAAGCGGAGCGGGAGACCGTGGATCTGAAGCAGGTGGAGTATATGAGAGGCTTTTTGGGAGAAATTTTTGAGGCCATTATCGTCAGCATTACCAACTTCGGCATGTTTACGGCTCTGCCTAACGGGATCGAGGGGTTGGTGCATGTCTCTACCATGACCGACGACTACTATCTGTTTGATGAAAAAAACTATACGCTTACAGGCGAGCATACAGGCAAAGTTTACAGGATAGGCGAACAGGCGAGGGTTCGGCTGGTGCGGGCCAATCTGGAGGACAGGGAGATCGATTTCGAATTGGTGGCGAAGTAGTGGTTGGTGGTTAGTGGTTAGATGGAGAATTCTAACGACTAAATGGTGGTTGGAGGTGAATGAAGGATGAAAGGCCATGATCAAGAGCATGTTAAGGTGGCTGCTGAAAACAGAAAGGCGCGCCACGACTATTTTATAGATGAAACCTATGAGGCCGGTATCGCGCTGACCGGAACAGAGGTAAAATCGATCCGCTCCGGCAGGGCCAGTCTGCGGGACAGCTACGCCGAGGTGCTGGGCGGGGAGGCGTTTTTAAACAACATGCACATCTCTCCCTATGAGAAGGGGAGCTGCTTCAACCACGACCCTAAGCGCCGGCGCCGGCTTCTGCTGCACAAGCGGGAGATCAAAAGGCTGTTGGGGATGACTACTCAGAAGGGATATACTCTCATCCCGCTGCGGCTGTATTTTAAAAAGGGAAAGGTGAAAGTGGAAATAGGTCTGGCCAGGGGGAAAAAGCTATATGACAAGCGCCGGGATCTAGCCCGGCGGGACGCCCAGCGTGAGATCGCCAGGGCGTTGGCCGGCAGGCAGCGGGAAGGATAACCGATAAGATCAGATGGTGATCTTCAGCCGCCGCAGCTTGCGATAAAGGGTAGGGCGGGAAATATACAGGTTCTTGGCTGTTTTGCTGATGTTTCCCTTGTTTTCCAGCAGCAGGGAAACAATCTCCTGGCGCTCTTTCTCCGCCAGGATTTCTTTGATCTTTTTCCTTTCGTTTCCTGCCGCAGAGCCCTCTTTTCTTTCCGGATGGAGAGCGGCGGGGGGGGAGAGGATATCTCTGGGGATCTGCTCCATGCCGATGGCCCCGTCTGTGGCCAGGTTGACCATTCTTTCAATAATATTTTGGAATTCACGCATATTGCCCGGCCAGTGATACTGCTGCAGGCAAGGGATGATCGCCGGATCGACATAGGTGATCTTAATGCCCAGCTTGCGGCTGGTTTCCTTGAGGAAGTGGTCGAAGATCAGCGGGATGTCCTCCTGGCGTTCGCGCAGCGGCGGGAGTTTGATCGAGATAACGTTAAGCCTGTAGTAGAGATCCTGACGGAAATTGCCCCGGGCCACTTCCAGCTGCAGGTCGTGATTGGTTGCGCAGATGATGCGCACATCCACCACGATAACCTTGCTGCCTCCGATGCGGGTGATCTGCTTATCCTGCAGAACCCGCAGCAGAGCGACCTGCTGCTCGAGAGGCATATCCCCGATCTCGTCAAGGAAGAGGGTACCGCCTGAGGCCAGTTCAAACTTTCCTGTTCTCCCCCCCCGCTGCGCGCCGGTAAACGCTCCCTCCTCATAGCCGAACAGTTCGCTGCCGATCAGATCCCTGGGTATGGCGCCGCAGTTTACGGCGATGAAGGGTCCGTCACGGCGAGGGCTTTTGCTGTGGATGGCTTGAGCAAAAACCTCTTTACCGGTGCCGCTTTCTCCGGAGAGCAGCACGCTGCTGTTGCTGTCCGCTGCTCGGGAAGCGATGTGTACGGCTTTCAGAAGGTGAGGGCTGTTACCTATAATATCCTGGAAGCTGAAGGCGGCTTGCGCGCCGCTGAAGCGGTTGACGAGTTTCTTAATTTTTTTAATGGGATTAAGAAAGATAACGCCGCCGGTAACATCACCCAGTTCGTTTTTGATCGGTTTTCCTGTGGAAAGGAAATACTCCGTATGGTCGCCTGCGGTGACGGTTACCTCTTTATCAAAATAGGGCTCCCCCCGGCGGAGCATACGGTCTATGACCGGCGCCTTGTCGAGCAGGGCTTCGATTACACTTTTATTTAATCCCTGGGCGTTATTTTTTACGAATCTTTTAGCTACAGGGTTAGCCTGCTTCACTCTGCCGTTTTTGTCGACGACGATTACTCCGTCGGAAACAGTGAGGAAGATATTCCTCAGCTGGTTGTTAAGCAGGACAAGGTTCCTGTTCTGTTTTTTGACCATTATTTCGTACTCGATGGCCTCCACCGCGGCGACGACCATACCCAGGGTATGCAGGTGCGTTCTGGATGAAGGGCCCGACATCTGCAAAGCCCCGATCACATTTTTTTCATCGAAAATAGGCGCCGCTGAACAGGTCCAGGACTGCACTTGTTTGCAGTAGTGCTCAGCCCCTGAAACTTGGATCGGTTTATTGATAGCCAGAGCGGTACCCAGTCCGTTTGTGCCGGTCGCTTCTTCAGCCCAGCCGGCGCCCTTGATTAAATTTAGCCTGGTGGCGTTGGACAGTGTGTCGCTGTCGCCCATTATTTCCATAATGAATCCTCGTTCGTCGGAGAGGATGACCATAAAACCGGAACCCGCGACAAACTTGTAAAGATTAGTCATGAAGGTCCTGGCAATGTCGATCAGGCCGCGGTGCTGCTCCAGCAGTTCCTCCAGCTCGCCGCTGTTCAGCACAGAGCGGCTGATACCGAGGGAGGGATCGACGCCGGCTTTTTTGGAGCGCAGCCAGGAAGCGGCGATTTCAGGCCGTATTACTTGATTGTTGATAGCGCCGCTGTGAATAAACTCTAACCACGCCGCCGCTATAGCGTCGCTTTTCATTGATACAGCCTCCTTTTGCAAAAGCCATACCGCCTCCTTACAAGAATTTTCCTCACGGTCATTTTTGATGCTCAATGGTCCTATTCGACATCTTGTTAGCATTTCCTGCCCGGTTCGTGTAATAAAGTGTAATCATAACTTTACACTTATGATTCAACCATTTACAAAAGTGAACAAGCGTATCTTGCTTGCCATTTCCGATTTTTGGCGTCAGAGCAACCTTTAGATGGCAGCCGGCCTCTTAGTAGCGGCTGGCACGAATATTGCATCTTAAATATATATGTACAAGCTGAAAAATTTAAAGCATGATTCAATGCTGTCTGAACGACGGCAGGTCGTCCCTCAAAGGGTTTATGTGGCGTTTATATTGTCAAAAGCATTTGACCGACGGGGGTGGTACAAGGGGTCTCACAGATGAAGTGGTCGATCAGGCGATGGGCAAGTGTGTTAAGACAATCTAAATAATTCAAGGAGGGAACAAAATGAACAAACCGATGGATGATAGCTACAAAATGTATATCGGCGGGAAATGGGTGGATGCCGAGGGTGGAAAAACATTCAAAGCCTACAACCCGGCCAACGGGGAATTTCTTGCTACCTGCGCCGACGCAGGGAAAAACGATGTTGACGCCGCGGTCAAGGCCGCCTGGAAGGCTTTCCAATCCTGGAAGAAGACCAGCCCCGCAGAGCGGGCGGCGATGCTGTTGAAGATAGCCGACCTGATCGATGAGAACACCGAGAAACTGGCTATGGTGGAAACACTGGATAACGGGAAGCCGATCCGTGAAACAGCGGGGATCGATGTCCCTTTGAGTTCCGACCACTTCCGCTATTTTGCGGGCGCCATCAGATCTGAAGAGGGTTCTGCAGTGATGATCGACGACAACCACATGAGCATCATCCTGCGTGAGCCGATCGGCGTTGTCGGGCAGATCATCCCCTGGAACTTCCCTCTATTAATGGGCGCCTGGAAGATCGCTCCGGCTCTGGCGGCAGGGGACTGCGTGGTCATTAAACCGTCCTCCACCACATCCTTGAGCTTGCTGGAACTGGCCAAATTGCTGGATCAGGTATTGCCTGCCGGCGTGGTTAACGTTGTTACCGGCCGCGGTTCAACGACCGGAAACTACATGCTGGAGCATCCGGGCTTCCGCAAGCTGGCTTTCACCGGTTCTACAGAGGTGGGTTATGAAATCGCCGATGCGGCTGCCAAGAAGCTGATCCCGGCCACGCTGGAACTGGGTGGCAAATCAGCTAATATCTACTTCCCGGACTGTCCGTGGGATAAAGCGATTGAAGGCGTGCAGATGGGCATCCTCTTCAACCAGGGGCAGGTCTGCTGCGCCGGTTCCCGCGTCTTTGTCCATGAGGACATCTATGATAAGTTCCTGGCGGAATGCGTCAAGGCCTTCAATAATGTCAAGGTCGGCCTGCCTTGGGAAAAGGATACCGTGATGGGCGCTCAGATCAACGAGGGCCAGTTGAATAAAATTCTCAGTTATGTGGAAATCGGCAAGAAGGAAGGCGCAAAAGTGGCCTGCGGCGGGGCGCGTTGCACCAAAAATGGGCTGGACAAGGGCGCCTTTATGCAGCCGACCATTCTTGCGGACGTGACCAACGATATGCGCGTCGCCCGCGAAGAGATCTTCGGGCCTGTGGTTGTCTTCATCAAGTTTAAGACCGAGGATGAGGTTGTTAAGATGGCCAATGACAATGAGTATGGCCTTGGCGGCGCTGTTTGGACCAAGGATATCAACAGGGCGCTTCGGGTGGCCAGAGCAGTGGAAACCGGCCGTATGTGGGTGAACAACTACAACAACCTGCCGGCGCACGCTCCCTTCGGCGGCTACAAGAAATCAGGCATCGGCCGGGAGACGCACCAGATGATGCTCGACCTCTACACTCAGAAGAAGAATATCTTCATCAGCCTGTCGGAGGAGAAATTAGGGCTCTATTAAAAAGCTGCTCTCCAGCCGGTGCTTAAGTTAAGCGCAATCTCTTCGACAAAAATGTTATAATATATTGTCGATGAGATGAAAAACCTTACTTAGCAGCTTAAACAGGCCGGGACGGGATTTCTTCCCGCTCCGGCTTGTTTCATTTAACTCCCGGCGCCGCGGTTTGCTCTTACTCTGCGGCTGAGGAGATCCGGGAAGAGAAGAGGAGGAATACTCCATGGGATGTTCCTGCCAGCATGAACAAACCCTGCTGGACGATAAGAAAGAGTTGTTGGAAGATGTGATAAGCGCATATAAAGGGAAGGCGGGCAGCCTTGTGGCCGTGCTGCAGGATGTACAGGGTATCTGCGGCTACCTGCCGCAGCCGGTCATGCGCTGGCTCGGCAAAGAGCTGGGGATCAAACCGGCCAAGATCTATGGCGTCGCCACCTTTTACACTCAGTTTCGCCTGACGCCGGTCGGCAAGTACCTGATCATGCTCTGCCAGGGAACGGCCTGTCATGTGAATGGCGCCGAACGGATTGAGACCGCCGTCTCCCGGGAACTGAAGATCAGCTCCGGGGAGACCACGGACGACGGTGTCTTTACTCTGGATACGGTGGCCTGTTTGGGCTGCTGCAGCCTGGCGCCTGTGATGATGATCAACGGCCGGGCTTATGGTCCTCTGACTCCGGATGGAGCGGTGAAGATAGTTAAGGATATTTATAAAAAGGAGACGCAGTCCGGGGGTGAGGTGCAGTGAAATTAAGGATCGGTTTCGGCAGCTGCGGGATCGCCGCCGGCGCCCTCGATATAAAGAAAAGCGTGGAAGAGGAGATTTTGAGGCGCGGTCTTGACCTGGATGCAGAGATTACCGGGTGTGTGGGGATGTGCCACAATGAACCGCTGCTGGATGTGCTCGATGACAGCGGTAATGTCTATACTTACGGAAAGGTTACCACTGATGCGGTCAAGCTGATTTTTGACCGGCAGATCGAGGGTAATCAGCCTGTAGAGGAATACCTGGTTGCCACCGCGGAGCGGCCTAACGATTTCCTGTCCGGCCAGGTGCGCCTTGCCCTGCGCAACTGCGGGGTGATCAACCCGGAGAAGATCGATGATTATATGGATCAGGGGGGATACAAGGCCTTACATCAGGCTGTGGCGGAAATGTCGGCGCAGGAGATCATCGCTCAGATCAAGGAATCAGGGCTGCGCGGCCGCGGCGGTGCGGGTTTCCCCACCTGGTTCAAGTGGCAGGCCGCCCTGCAGAACCGCAGTGATGTCAAGTATGTGGTCTGCAATGCCGACGAGGGCGATCCGGGGGCCTTTATGGACCGCAGTTTGCTGGAGGGGGACCCCCACTCGGTTCTGGAAGGGATGGCTATCGCCGGGCGCGCCATCGGCGCCGCCATTGGCATCATCTATGTGCGCGCCGAGTATCCGCTGGCCATCAAACGGCTGGAAATAGCCATTGAACAGGCCCGGGAGCGTAAACTGCTGGGCAAGGGGATTCTGGATAGTAAATTTAATTTTGATATTTTGATCAAAAAGGGCGCGGGCGCTTTCGTCTGCGGCGAGGAAACAGCGTTGATCGCCTCCCTGGAGGGAGAGCGCGGCATGCCGCGCCTCAAGCCCCCCTTCCCGGCGCAATCCGGGTACTGGGGAAGGCCGACCAATATCAATAATGTAGAAACCTATGCCAATGTGCCCTGGATTATCTCCCAGGGCGCCGGGGAGTTCAACAGCATGGGCACGGATAAAAGCCCCGGAACCAAGGTATTCGCCCTGGCAGGCAAGATCAAGAGGGGCGGCCTGGTGGAGGTGCCGATGGGTATCCCCCTGCGCCAGGTGATCTTCAAACTGGGAGACGGCATCAAAAATGACCGCCGCTTTAAGGCTGTTCAGATGGGCGGCCCCTCCGGCGGCTGCATTCCGGAGCAGCTGCTGGATACCCCTGTGGACTACGATTCCATTACCCGGACCGGGGCGATCATGGGCTCCGGCGGTATGGTGGTCATGGATGAAACCACCTGTATGGTGGACGTTGCCAGGTTCTTTCTTGACTTTACCAGGAAGGAATCCTGCGGCAAGTGCGTCCAGTGCAGGATCGGAACCAAACGGATGCTGGAGATACTGGAGCGCATCTGCAGAGGGGAAGGGCGAGAAGGGGATATTGAACTTTTGCAGAGTATGGCCGTCAAGGTGAAAGAGGGTTCCCTCTGCGGATTGGGGCAGAGCGCCCCCAACCCGGTGCTGACCACGATTCGCTACTTCCGGGATGAATATGAGGCCCATATCCGGGATAAGAAGTGCCCGGCCAGGCAGTGCAAAGCTCTGATCAGCTATCATATAGACCCCGAACTGTGCCGGGGCTGCGGCCGCTGCGCCAGGAAGTGCCCGGTGGGCTGCATATCCGGGGAAAAGAAAAAACCCCATGCCATTGATCCTGAACGGTGCATCAAGTGCGGGACCTGCCTGGAGGTTTGTCCGCCTAAGTACCATGCAGTGTTCGTGGAGTAAAGGGGAGGAGTGAATAAGAAAGTGATCAGATTAAATATCGATGGAAAAGAAGCCGCGGGTTTCGCCGGTCAGACTATATTGGAAGCAGCCCGGGAAAACGGGGTGCATATCCCCACCCTCTGCTGGGATCAGCGGTTAGAGCCCTATGGAGGCTGCGGGCTGTGCGTTGTCGAGGTGGAGGGCAGCACAAAGCTGATCCGCGCCTGTGCCACGGAGATCACCCCGGGTATGGTGGTGCGCACAAACACCCCACGGGTAGTGGAATCCCGTCAACTGACCCTGGAGCTCCTGCTCTCAGACCACAGCGGGGACTGCCGTCCCCCTTGTGTGCTGGCCTGTCCGGCGCACACCGACTGTCAGGGATATGTGGGGTTGATTGCCAACAAGCAGTACCGGGAGGCTTTGGCCCTGATCAAGGACCGCTTGCCGCTGCCCGCCAGCATCGGCCGGGTGTGCCCTCACCCCTGTGAGACCGCCTGCCGCAGAGCGTTGGTGGACGAACCGGTTTCCATTGCCAACCTGAAAGCCTTTGTGGGGGATCTCGACCTGCAGGGGGGAGACCCCTTTATGCCGGAGACAGCGCCGCCCAGCGGCAGGAGAGTGGCGGTAGTAGGGGCGGGGCCCGCCGGGCTTACGGCGGCTTATTTCCTTGCCCGGGATGGGCATCAGGTGACGGTCTATGACGCCATGCCTCAAGGAGGCGGGATGCTGCGCTACGGGATCCCCGCTTACCGTTTGCCCAAAGAGATTCTGGATCAAGAGATAGAGCTAATTGAAAAGATGGGCGTTCATTTTGTTTACAAGACGAAGATTGGCCGGGATGTGGCCCTTAATTACCTGAAAGAGACCTATGACGCGGTCTTTGTGGGGATCGGCGCCTGGGAGAGTTCCTCCATGAGGTGCAAAGGGGAGGACCTCCCCGGTGTGCTGGGAGGCATCAATTTCTTAAGAGAAGTAGCCTTACACGGAGATGTCGCCATCGGCAGCCGGGTGGCGGTGATCGGAGGCGGCAACACAGCCATGGACGCGGCGCGCACAGCGGTGAGGCTGGGCGCGGAAGAGGTGATGGTGCTCTATCGCCGCACCAGAGAAGAGATGCCGGCGGAGAAGGTGGAGATAGAGGAGGCCGAGGAAGAGGGAGTGGACTTCCGTTTCCTGGTCTCCCCCCTGGAAGTGATCGCTGAAGAGGGAGCGATCACCTCCATCAGGCTGCAGAAGATGGAGCTGGGCGAGCCCGATCAATCCGGTCGCCGGCGGCCTGTGCCTATCCCCGGGGCCGAGGAGATTGTCGCTGTGGATACGGTCATCTCAGCCATCGGCCAGAAGGTGAAGCCCTGTGGGTTGGAAGAGCTGGCGCAGACAAAGTGGGGAACGATCGCTGTTGATGACAGAAAGATGACGACCAGCATTCCCGGGATATATGCCGGCGGGGACGCGGTGACCGGGCCGGGTATCGCTATCGAGGCGGTAGCCCAGGGAAGAGATGCGGCCGCGGCCATCGACAGCTGTCTGCGCGGAGAAATGAATCCGCCCCGGGAAATATTTGATAAATTCATGGTCAAACGTGATGATCTCACACCGCAGGACTTTAGCCATGTGAAAAAGGCCCCCCGGGCAGAGATGCCCCAGCTTCTGCCGGCAGAACGGATAAATTTCCGGGAGGTGAGCCTGGGGATCTCAGAAGGGGAGGCGGTGTCCGATGCGTTGAGATGCCTAGAGTGCGGATGCCGTGATTTCTATGAGTGCAGGCTGATCAAGTATGCCGCGGAATATGATGCCCAGCCGGATCAGGTTGCCGGGGACAAGCACAAGGAGAGTATTTTCGAGGAACATCCGCTGCTGCAGCGCAACTCAGAGAAGTGCATCCTCTGCGGCCTTTGTGTGCGTGTCTGTGACGAAGTGATGGGTGTGACCGCGCTCGGCCTCGCGGACCGCGGATTTGAAACCCTGGTCAAGCCTGAGTTCGGCCTGCCCCTTAAAGACAGCGACTGCATTTCCTGCGGCATGTGCGCCGCTCTCTGCCCCACCGGCGCTCTGGTGGAGCAGATGCCTCTCGCTAAAAACCTCCCCATGGAAATGGAGAGCCGGGAAGTTGTCTGTACCTACTGTGGCGTGGGGTGTGCACAGGTAATCGATATCAAAGGAGATCTGCTTGCCAGGTCCCGTCCCTCGGAGGGAGAGATCCTCTGCCGCAAAGGGCGTTTCGGTTTGCCGGCGGACAGCGAAAAGAGGATCGGAAAGCCACTGGTGCGCCGGGATGGGAAGCTGATGGAAACACCCTGGAAAGAGGCGTGGAAAGAGATCTCCTCAAGAGTGTTGCCTATCCGGGCGAGGAGTGGAGAGCAAGCCCTGGCGGTATCTCTTTCTCCCGCTTACTCCCGGGAAGATGCCGGCAGCGCGGCCGTTTTCGCCGGAGCGGCGCTGCGCACAGCGAAAACAGGCAGTTTCACACCTGATGCAGCCCGCGGCCTGCATAGAGTTTTCGGCGGCGAGGCCCCTGCCGTTTCCCTGGATCAGCTGGAAGGCACAGAGCTGATCCTTCTTGTCGGGTCCTTTGAGGAATGCCAGGTGGCTGCCGTCAAGGCGGGTCAGGCTGCGCGCAGAGGGGTGAAGCTTGCCGTACTGAGCCCGCGGCCCACGCTTGCCGATCATCTGGCGGCTGTCAAGGTAAATGCGGATAATGACACAGCTTTCCTCAAAGAGGTGCTGGCCGCGGTCATCCAAAAAGATTTAGTGTGCGAGGAGTTTATCAGCCGGCAGACAGACGGATTTGAGGAATTAAAAAGGGCATTGACAGGGCTGGTTACCGGTGAGGAGGCCGAGAAACTGGCAGAGGCGTATGCCGGGGTGAAAAAAGCGATCATCCTGGCGGACGGCCATGACCTCACCCCGCAGGCGGCGCAGCTGCTGGGCGACCTGGTTCTGCTTACCGGGAAGACCGGCAAAGCGGGAAGCGGGATCACAGTGATCACTCCCGGCGCGGACCGCAGCGGACTGAGCAAGCTGGGGTTTGAGTTGAGCGCCCAGGAACTCGGAGAAGCATTGAAGAGCGATGAGCTGAAGGGGATCTTTATCTTTGGCGAAGACCCGGTGGGAGCGGGATTGCTCACCCCCCGGGAACTGCGGGCAGCCGGCTTGGTTGTGGCGGTTTCCCCTTACATGACTCCCACCGCGGAGGCCGCGGATGTGGTGATTCCTTTGGCCACCCCACTGGAGAGCGGAGGTACGTTCGTCGCTTCCGACGGCCGCATCCGTTCCTTCTCGTCCGTGATGAGCTCACCCGCGGGGGTTGAAACCGTCAGGGAAACAATAGCCAGGATGGCTGCGGCTCTGGGTGCAGAAAAAGCGGATCTGTTGATGGGGTCTGCGGACGCAAAACCGGCCGCTGCTTGCGGGAAAGCTCGTTTTGCCATACCTGAGGATGGGCGGATCTTCTCTGCCGTCCCTGTCGTTGATCCCTGTCTGCGCAGTTTTTATGCCAAGCTGCTGGCCGACGGGCTGATGTAGGAGGCAAGTAAAGCCGAGGAGCAGCCGAGAGCAGCTAAAACCGCCCCGGTTCTGATAAATTCAGGACCGGGGCTTTTCATCTTCAAGATTATTCATTTGGACAAAATCAATAAATCTGTTATCTTAGAAGAAGGAGAAAGTTTTACTCTGCAATTCATGCAAATGGCTGTCGCTGCCGCAGGAAAGGGGTTGTGCACGTAAACTTAATAAGGGGGATATGAAATGTCCGTTAACTATCAGGAGCCCAATGCCGATCAGACAACTAATCACAGTAAAAAACCTGCCGCTGAAACCGCTGATATGGAAATAGAGCATGCCGTCGAGGAACTGACCAGGCAGAACAAACGCCTTGCTATTATTAATCAAATTGCTAAAAGAATCAACGTAGAGATGTCGTACCAGGAGATCATCGACGAGGTCGGCGTCCCCTTGCGCAGCGTTTTGCCCTATGACCTGCTGAGTTTTTGTTTGATCGAGGACGGCGCTTTGGTTATTACATCGAGTTTGCCTAAAGAGCAGAAAACCCTGGGCGCCGGTTGGGTCTTGCATAACCGCAACTCCGCCCCCTGGAAGGCGATCAAGGATAAGCGCTGTTTTTTGAGGCAGGACATCTGGAATGATACTCATAAATACCAGGAGGATGACGACCTGCGCAGGATTGGTATTAAGTCTGCCGTTATGGCGCCTCTCATGGTCAGCAATAAGGCTATCGGGGGCCTCAATTTCGGCAGTAAAAAAACCTTTTCCTACTCTGGAAATGATTTTATCTTTGTGCAGCAGCTGGCCGATCAGCTGGCGGTTTGTCTGCACAATGCCCGTTTGTACAGCCGGGTATCCAAAAGCGAAAGGGAATGGGAGGAAACCTTTAAGGCGGTCAAGAGCGATATCTTTATCATCGATCGCTCTTTTAACGTGCTGCGCTTTAATAAGCCTGATCCCTTGATCAAGAAGGGCGAGGGGCCGTATAAATGCTATGATATTTTTGCCTGCTGCGGAAATGAATGCCGTCTTTGCCCCGCTGCGGAAGCCTTTGAAACCGGGCGGATGGCGGTCAGGGAGATGACCGATCCCCAGACGAAAAGCATATTCAATGTTGCCGCCTATCCGATATGCAGCGAACAGAATGAGCAGTATGGCGTGGCTATATATATTAACGATATTACCGCTCAGAGAAAGATGGAGGCCCAGATCTATCAGTCGGCGAAGTTGGCCGCTATCGGAGAGATGGCGGCAGGGGTTGCTCATGAACTGAACAGCCCTTTGACCGCGGTGATCGGCAACTGCAATTTGATTCTGCGGCGGACCCCCACTGCAGCTAAGCATTACAAACTGCTGCTGGACATTAAGAAGTGCGGCCTGAGAAGCAAGCGGATCATTCAGAACCTTTTGACCTTTTCCAGACAGGATATCTATAATTTTGAATGCCTTTCTATCGTCGATGTGGTCGCCGGCAGCCTTTCTCTCATTTCCTATCAAATTGAAAAGAACAATATCAAGATCATAGAGGATTTAAGAGATAATCTGCCTCCGATCAAGGGGAATAAGCAGCAGCTGGAACAGGTGCTGATCAACCTTTTGATCAATGCCCGCGATGCCCTTGAGGATGTTGAAAACGGCGCGATCAGGATCAGTACGGGGGTGAAGACCTCCGACAGCGGCGAGGAGATGGCCTTCGTTAAAGTCGCGGACAACGGAAAGGGCGTTCCGCAAAAGATAATTGGCCATATCTTCACGCCTTTCTTTACAACCAAAGATAAAAAGCGAGGGACCGGGCTGGGGCTCTCTGTGAGTTTGGGTATTGCGCAAGAACATGGCGGGACAATAGACGTATCCAGTGAACAGGGGGAGGGGAGCGCTTTTACGCTTATGCTGCCCATTATGGAAGATCAGTTTCATTTTTCATGGTAAATGATGTGGCGCAAGACCAAGGCTAAGCTCGAGCATTCATTTCTAGGGGGGGCAATCAATGATCAGGCTGGAAGTGCTTGTCATCGATGATGAGGTGGAAGTAACACACTTTTTTGAATACTATCTGAGAGAGGAACGGGATTACCCGGTTGCTGTGGCCAATTCCGGCAAAGAAGCCAGGAAAATAATTAGGAGCAAAAAATTTGACTTGGCCCTGGTTGACTTAAAGCTGCCGGATAGCGACGGCATTGCGCTGCTCAAAGAAATTAAGGAGGCTAACCCTGACTGTGAGGTTGTGATCATCACAGGCTACAGCACGATCAAATCCGCGGTTGAGGCTATCAAAATGGGCGCCTTCGATTACCTGGAAAAACCCTTTGATGAGCTCAATGAGCTGGACTGCCTCATGGACAGGATAGTCAAGGCAAAAACCAACAGGAGCCTTTTTATCAGCAGTCAGTTGGAGAGATTCGCCGACCAGTTCGGCATTATTCTGTCAGAGAACAGCCCGTTAAAAGATGTGCTTTTACTGGCGCAAAAAGTGGCTGATAAGCGGATATCGGTGCTGGTGGAGGGGGAAACCGGGACCGGAAAAGAACTGGTGGCCAGGTTTATTCATGCCAACAGCCTGAGAGCCAAGCGGCCGTTCTTGGGCATTAACTGTGGGGCGCTTACCGAAACCCTGCTGGAGAGCGAGCTCTTCGGGCATGAAAAAGGCGCTTTTACCGGAGCGCAGGGCATCAGGCACGGCATCTTCGAGTTAGCGGATGGGGGGACTCTTTTCCTTGATGAAATAGGGGAGGCTACCCTGGGAATTCAGGTCAAGCTGTTGCGCGTTTTGGAAACCGGGGAGTTTTATCGAGTGGGCGGAGAAAAACCGGTTAAAACCGATGTACGCATTATTGCAGCGACAAATACGAATCTGTGGGAGGCGGTTAAAGAGAAGAGGTTCCGGGAGGATCTCCTCTTTCGGCTTGACGTTCTCAGTTTGAGAGTGCCTTCATTGCGTGAAAGGCCGATGGACATAGCCCCGCTGACAAATTATTTTATCAAGAAGAACATGCCTGCGGAAGAAAGCGAAAAAGACGTAAAAAAAGATGTAAGGTTCACCAGAAGGGCTTTCGATTTGCTGATGAAATATCCCTGGCCGGGGAATGTCAGAGAATTATGCAATGTAGTAACCAGAGCCCTTGCTCTGCGCGGGAGCGACAGCATCGGCTCCGCGTGCCTTCCGGAGCGCTTTGTCAACGGCGGCAATAGGGAGATGCAGCTTGACGGTTTCGATTCCATGGAGGAGATGGTCCATAATTACTCCCAGCAGTTGCTGCCTCTTCTTTTGAAATGCAGCAGGATCGATTTGCAGGAACTGAAGGAGATTTTTGACCGTGAAGAAAACTATCTGGCCAAAGAGATTATCAGGGACACCCTGGGGAAAACCGGCCAGGATCGCTATGAGGCTGCCAAGCAGCTCGGTATCAGTCCCAGAACGCTGCGCTATATCTGGAATGAAAGAGGCAAACAGTAAGTGCCAACAACTAACCGCAAGCTGTTTATTCTGCTGGCGCGAGCGTTAATATACAAGCCTTGTACTTGCTCTTGACAACGGAGCAGCAGCGGCAGCCGGTTTTTTGGCCGCAGCCGATATATTGGAGGTATAATCTGCCGGAAAGTTAATTTCAGCGTCTGTCCGGCAAACGCTGAAAAGCTTAATACTATTGGTTTTTGTACTCTAGGATGCCAACCCTTTGCATTCGCTAAAGGGTTGGCATCCTTTTTGCGTTGATATTAATATAGGTTCCCGTCCTTATTATCATGTGCCGCTCAGGAGAGTCTGAGGCGCAATATGTTGGAAATCCGGGGTATCAAGCGGATATGACTGCCATTAATTTATGCGGGGGGGGGGGGGGAGCAACAGAAGAACAGCGGTTT
>DHAA01000083.1:16770-20944 GCA_002397275.1 Thermacetogenium sp. UBA4966
TTTTGGGGGGGGGGGGGGGGGTGAGCAACAGAAGAACAGCGGTTTTCACCTGATCATTGTTACGCAATTTTCTGTGTAAAAGGAGGCAGAAGTGATGCTGCAAGAGTATTACCTTCCCCATTCGGTTGCGGACGCCTTGATATTGCTGAAAAACAATAACGGCCAGGCTCGGATTATCGCCGGGGGCACGGATCTCGTCATCGATCATCAAGCCGAAAAAATAAAGGCGGAGGCCTTCGTTGATATCAGCAATATTGAAGAATTGAAAAAGATTGAATGCGCGGACGGCGTGATCACTATCGGCGCGGCGGTTACACACAGCGAGGCGGCGAGATCGGAGCTGATTCAAAAACACGCTCCTGCTTTAGCGATGGCCGCCAGGTCTGTGGGATCGCTGCAGATTAGGAACATCGCCACCGTGGTCGGCAATGTGGTCAACGCTCAGCCTGCCGCAGAT
Organism: Thermacetogenium sp. UBA4966; assembly: GCA_002397275.1. GTDB lineage: Bacteria > Bacillota > DSM-12270 > Thermacetogeniales > Thermacetogeniaceae > Syntrophaceticus. The sequence goes on from DHAA01000083.1 coordinate 17,228, forward strand.
ACCGCCGTGGTTTTGGCGGTCCTGGAAGCGGAGGCAGAAGTGAATTCGGCTGCCGGGGTTAAGTATGTGCCTCTGTACAAGATGTACGCCGGTGTGTGTAAATCGGCCGTAGACAGCACTTCCCAGTTGGTTACCAGGATCAGATTTATCGTTCCCCAGAGAAATCAGGGGACGGCCTTTGTCCGCCTCTGCCAGCGCAAGGCATTGGCTCTTCCCATGCTCAATGTGGCGGCCATGGTATCGCTGCAGGGCGATCGATTTGCATGGGCGCGGCTGGCTATGGCGCCTGTAGGGCCGGGACCTGTGCGGGCAATTGAAGCTGAGAAAATGCTGAGAGGGGCCCCTCTGACTGATGAAACGGTGGAAAAGGCCGCTCAACTGGCCCTGGAAAGCGCTAATCCAAGGAGCAGTATGGTGAGAGGCTCCCGGGAATACCGTATCGGGGTTCTTCCGGTGCTCGTCAAGAGAGCGCTGACCGCGGCAGTGGCCCGGGCTCACACAAACTAAGAGAAAGAATGATATGGAAGAAGGAGGGTGACCATGAGTTTCACGACGCTGAAATTTACTCTCAATGGTGAACCTATAGAAATAGCGGTATCTCCCTCGGATATGCTTGTCGATGTTCTCCGGGATAAGCTGGAACTGACAGGTACCAAGAAAGGCTGCGGAAAGGGAGAGTGCGGCGCCTGTACGGTGATTATGAACGGCAAGGCGGTCGCCTCTTGTCTGGTTCCTGCTCTGAAAGCGGCAGACGCCGAGATAGAGACTATTGAAGGGGTGGCCAACGGAGCGGCGCATCCCCTTCAGGAGACCTTCATGGACCTGGGCGCCGTGCAGTGCGGCTTCTGTACGCCGGGGATGATCATGTCCTCCAAGGCCTTGCTGGATGATAACCCGCAGCCGACCAAGTCTGAAATCAGAGAAGCTATTGCCGGCAATATCTGCCGCTGCACCGGTTATGTGAAGATCGAAGAAGCTGTTGAGGCGGCTGCAGAGAAGCTCCGGGAACAACGGTAGAGGAGGGGAAGAGATGAGCGCCGTAAAAAGAGAAGAACAGGTTGTCGAAGACAGTAAATATAATGTGATCGGCAAGAGTGTGAGAAGAAGGGACGCCCTGGCCAAGGTCAGCGGCGAGGCTACGTTTACCACCGACGTGAAGCTGCCGGGGATGCTCTACGCTAAGGTGCTGCGCAGCCCTTACCCCCATGCGAGGATCAAGAGAATCGACGTCTCCAGGGCGGAGCGGCTGCCCGGCGTAAAAGCGGTGGCCACTCATAAAAACACTTCCAGGGAACGATTCAATACTTCCGCGACAATGACCTTTACAGTGCCGCATCTGCAGCCTGTGCTCGATCAGTATATTTTCGATGATGTGGTGCGCTATGTGGGTGACGAAGTGGCCGCGGTGGCCGCGGTCAGCGAGGAGGTCGCCCGGCAGGCGCTGAAGCTGATCGAAGTGGAATATGAACAGCTGCCCGCGGTATATGATCCCCTGGAAGCAATGAAAGAGGAAGCCCCGGATATTCACGCAGGCTGTCATGAAGGCAAGAACGTCCCCGGCGAGGTCGTCAAGATCGCGCTGGGGGATGTAGAGAAGGGTTTTGCCGAAAGCGATCTAGTGATCGAGGAGAGCTTTAAACTGCCGGTCCAAAAGCAGGCGCAGATGGAAACCCACGCCGCGGTTGCTCAGGTGACCCCTGAAGGGACGATCACCGTGTGGTCCACCACCCAGACGCCGCATCCGACACGCATGATTCTCTCCAAAGTTTTTAATATGCCGAACAGCAAGATCCGCGTGCTCAACCCGCCGTATGTGGGGGGCGGATTCGGGGTGCGCATCGGCTGCAGCGCAAAAGCGGAACCGATCGCGGTGGCCCTGGCCATGATGACCAAGCGCCCTGTCAAGATCGTCTATAGCAGAGAAGAGGATTTTACCGCTTCTGATACGAGGCACGGCGGATATGCCCGGGTTAAGCTGGGGGTTAAAAAGGACGGCACATTTCATGCTCTGGACATCAAAGGCGTTTTGAACGGCGGAGCATACTGCAGTTTCAGCAGCGAAGTGCCCGGCGTAATGGGTACTATGACGCTTGCCATCTACCGTATCCCCAATGAAAACTTTGTTGGTTACCCCGTTTACACCAACACCACGCCTTGCGGGGCGATGCGCGGTTTCGGCAATCCCCAGGGGAACTTCCCGCTGGAATCGGTTGTCGATATGGCTGCCGAGCAGCTGGGAATGGATCCGCTGCAGCTGCGCCTGAAAAACATCATGAAGGCAGGGGAACCCTGGTGCCTGCCTTATCCCTGCAGTTCCACCGGCTTGGCCGAGTGCATCGAAAAAGGCGCGGAAAGCATTGGCTGGGAAAGGCGCGGCAAATTCAACAAGCCGGGAGCAACCAAGGTGCGCGGGATCGGCATGGGAGTCGGTACCCATGTCAGCAATTCCTGGCCCTTCTGCGTGGATTACGACAACGCCTATATTACAATTGAGCAGGACGGCTCCGTGCAGCTGGCCACCGGGGTTCCCGATATAGGGACAGGAACCTCCACCTCACTGCCGCAGATTGCAGCGGAGGTGCTGGGAGTGGAATTAGATAAGGTTAACATCACCTTTGGCGATACGGCCAATACTCCTTTTGATATCGGCAGCCACGCCAGCCGGACACTGTATGCCGCGGGCACCGCGGTGATCGCCGCGGCAAAGGATGCCCGCAAGCAGGTTTTGGAGTATGCCTCTGAGCTGCTGGATACCCCTGCCGAAAGATTGGCTCTGAAAAATTCGACGGTTTTCGTGGCGGCGCTGGGTCTGACCGACAGCTGCTCCGGCAGCGGGGTTTGCCAGGCGGGTTCCGGGAAGAGAACAAGCGTTACTCTGCAAGAAGTGGCGGCTCATGCCCACCTGCATAACAAGCAGTTTATCGGCGTCGGCCGCATTGTGCCTCCCAACTCTCCGCCATGGGAAGCTCATTTTGCGGAAGTGGAAGTTGATCTGTCCACCGGTCAGGTCAGAGTGATCAAATTAGCGGCTGCCCATGATGTGGGCAAGGCGATCCATCCGATGATCGTAGAGGGGCAGATCGAAGGCGGGGTTCTGCAGGGGATCGGCTATGCGCTCAGTGAAGAGATTAAATACAACGATAAGGGCAAGCAGCAGAACTACAGTTTCCACAACTATTTCTTGCCCACAGCCGAAGATGTGCCGGAGATCGACGCCATCATAGTAGAGTCTAACGACCCCCAGGGACCATTTGGGGCGAAGGGCATCGGAGAAACAGGGCTGGTGCCCACCGCGCCCGCTATCGCTAATGCCGTTTATGATGCTACAGGCGTGCGTTTTACAGAGATCCCGATGACTGAAGAAAGGGTTTTCTTCGGACTGCAAAACAAAAGAAAGTGTTAATGGAGCGGTTTGGACAGGCCACAGGGAGAGGATCCTGCGGTCCTGTCCAAATCGTTATCTATGCCTGAGCATATTGCCGTTGAGTAAACAACTATGAACAAGGTGAGAGGAGGACTATCTCTGTGTCGTGTGCCTGTCAATGCAATGAGCAGCAAGAGAACGAGGCCCTGCGGGAACTGCTGCAGCAATACAGGGGAAAGAGGGGCAGTCTGGTCGCCATCCTGCAGGGAGTACAAAGCATTTACGGTTACCTTCCGCAGCAGGTGATGGATTATATTGCCTCTGCAATGCAGATCAAGCCGGCCAAGATCTAT
>DHAA01000115.1 GCA_002397275.1 Thermacetogenium sp. UBA4966
GAAGATCACGTTGTCCGCTTTGGGAACATAGCCAATTTTCACACCGTCGGTGTTTTTGATGACAATCGCCCTGTTGTCGTGAGGATTATCGGGAGAGCCCCGCAGGTTCAAACGCTGTCGTATTTACGGCTGTACCGTCCCGAAGTCCTTTATTGACTAACCAGCTATTACGTGTTACTATATAGTAGTAGTCAGTAGCACTGCATACCAGTCATGCAGAATAGCAAGGGGTGATTGTGCTGGAAAACCTAACGGAAATGCTCAAAGGCGTGCTTGAGGGCTGTGTCCTTGAAATTATAAGCCGCAGAGAAACCTACGGCTATGAGATCACACGGCGGCTGAACGCCCTCGGCTTTACTGATGTGGTGGATGGAACGGTGTATACCATCCTGGTCCGGCTTGAAAAAAACAAGCTGGTAGAGGTCACCAAGAAACCCTCCGACAAGGGGCCGCCGCGAAAATTCTTCAATCTCAACGACGCGGGGCGTGAGAAACTGCGGAAGTTCTGGGAAAAATGGGAGTTCGTATCATCAAAAATCAACGAGCTAAAGGAGAAAAAATAATGAATTTATGGGAAAAGATTTCAGGAAACGATATGACTAAAGAATTGAAAACTTTTGAATCGCGAGCCAAAAAACTGCCGGCTGATTTTCAAGCGGCATGGGAAAAAATTAAGGCCAATCTTTGGCCGCACTCAGATTTCACCGGCCGCAACCTCATGCCAATTCTTGACGGTGTGCTGGGCCTGCTCGAAGAAGCGGCGGCGGACGGTCAGAGTGTCCAAGAGGTTTTGGGTGACGATATCAAAGGCTTTTGTTCAGCGCTGGCCGGTGAAGAAGGAGCAAAGTCTTATTGCGACAAGTGGCGCGAGCAACTCAACAATAATATTGCTAAAAAATTAGGTAAAAATAGGAGGATAAAATGAGAATACAAGATATCATCGAAGGCAAAAAAGAGTGGCGAGCGCACGTGGCGCGTGTCAAAGCGCTCCCGCAAGATTATCAGATTGTTTATAAAGAGATTCAAAAATATCTCTTTATGGTCGGCCCTGTTGAGCTAACTGAAGGAACGGGCTTACTCTCGGGAATTGTCGATCTTTTTGAAGAGGGCGCGGCCTTGGGGAAAGGCGTGCTCGAAGTGACGGGCAGTGACGTAGCGGCTTTCTGCGACGATCTGATCAAAGATTCAAAAACTTACGCTGACATCTATCAAGAATCTGTTGACCAGGAAGTTTACAAGGCCATAAAAAAGGATACGGATAAAGCAAAGTAAAGGGGGGCTATCGTTTGCTCTTTTGGGCATGAACGGCGCGGGGAAAACCAAAATGCTGTCCTGCCTCATCCGGCCGACTGATGGCGATGCGGTGCTACTCGGCGACTTCAACTGTATAAGCTAATTCATAGTTTATTCCGTTGTAATGGATGTCAAATCCATAAATACCTGTTAGATCACCTGTTTTTTCAATTCCTACCTTATGATCTCCAATTATTTTATCAATTGCTTTCTTGTATTCTGCTTTCAGTTTTTTATCTTTAATTTTTTTTAAGAACTTTGCAGCCGGAGGAAGAATTCTAATTTGTGTCATTATTGTTCCTCTGGTCCAAAAACATCATTATAGGGAATAATCTCCCTCTCTGTCAGCTGCCCGTTCGGCATCTCTTAACATTGCCTCAACCGCAGGACGAACCTTTCTCTGGGCTTCTTTAAAACGAGCAAGTAGTTCTTCCCCTTGAAATCCCTGTGCAATTAGATCTGCCAAAATCTGTTCGGCAAACTCCCCGCCGGCAGTTTCTTTCACAGGCCTTATAATAAGTTCATTTCCGTGTACTATACATTCTGCTTCATTGTCAAAACCCAGCATATCATAGAACTTTTGAGGTATTGTAATTTGCCTTTTGGCAGATATACAGATTCGTTCTCTTTCCATAAATAACACCGCCTTTCTTAGCATTTATTATATCATATTTACTTATTTTAACAAGGAGTCGTCGATTACACTGGTTTTCTTCAGGGGCGGCGTCTGATATATTAATTACTTTGAACCACATATTTTTTAACCATATCATGGCCATTTTTATCAAGCATTTCGAGCATCCTTAACTGTCACCGTGGGTTTGGTACTTTCTTAGTAAGAAAATCAAGAATAGCCTGGCTAAACTCCAAGTCCTGGGTTGGGTCGTCAAAGTATCGCTCGTAGCAGATAAAATGTTCATCTCCTTCGCGGACAAAGGTACTTACATCAATGTTATTCTTATTTGCCTCGCCCAACAGCTTTTCAAACTCCGCATAAGGCGCCTGTGTATCCTCAGTTGAGTGCATCATAAGAATGGGTCGGCGCCCCAGTTTAGCAATGCCGTTTATAGGAGAATATTTCAGTGAGTCGAAGCCAAAATGAAAACCCGTGTACATATTTATAAAGGGGACGTCTAAAACGCCAATTGCTTTTGGCATTCCAAACATAGTCATATTATCGACGAACAAATCAGAACAAGAGGAAAAGGCAGATATTGAAATTACGGCGTCTACCTCCGGCAACTCTCCGGCCGCGATGATGACGGTTCCGCCGCCCATAGATGTACCCATTGTTACGATGGGCAAATCCTTCACGCCGGCATCATTGGAAAGGAAATCAACACCGGCTTTAACGTCAAGCCATTCCGTCATGCCAAACCCGATTTCGTCACCCTCGCTTTTGCTGCGGGCCCGCATTTCAATCAATAATGAATCCCAACCATTATCGGCCAACATTTTGGCATATCCGAAAAAAGCTGTGACCGAAGGATTTTGTATACCCGACAGGATGATCACCGTCCCTTTAGTGTCATCAGCGCGGGTGCGCCAGGCCGCTATATCCAGGGAATCATCCGTTGTTAATGTGATATGCTCTGAAGGAATGCCGTAATCCAGTGAATTATACTGTTCTTGTTCATATCGCTGTCCAAGGAGCATGGGCATTACCATGAAAGGAATTACAGCAAGCAACGCCACAAAAAGCACAACAAGAACAATGAAAATTATGATAATGGTTTTCTTTACTTTTGTTTTTTTATAACCCATACTTGAAGTACCTCTTTTTCTCGTCTATGGCATCATTTCGAAAAGTTTTGCTGCGTATGACTCATATTCTGGGTTGTTTGTTTTTTCGTTCGATTAGAGGCATTTAAGGCGTTCAAATTTGGGGTGGGCGAAACAGGCTTCAGTTTATCCATGATTGAGTTAAGCCTCCTCTAAATTTATGCCTTATCGCTTGTCCTTATAATACCATAAAGACATAACCGCACGACGGTATCATTAAACGAATTATTTCCGTCTGACGCGCCGCTTGTAGTCTTTTTCAATCTCGTCGTTCCACCCTTCACGCAGAGAAGAATTTTCCCTAAACGCGGCTACTGTCTCGCTCATCACCAGGAAGTTCAATTTGACTCCTTCGCTGTCGGCATGGCAGTTCTGGGCGCGATCGGGCGCTATTCCGAAGCGCCCGGCGGTCTCAACGGTCGACTTTTTTCCGGTATGGCGCGGCATATGCCTCACAGAAGACTATGCATGTTATAATTATAAAACTATGGAAGTTTTTTTTCGATAAAAAATACGGGCTGATGGCGAATCTAATTAAAGCACAAAGGAAAGGAATTGGTTGGCATGGATATAAAGCTGCATTATCTCGAAAGGGGAGAGGGATTCCCCATCGTGCTCCTGCATGGGAATGGAGGGTCCTCGGCATATTTCTCACACCAAATGGACGCTCTATCGAGTGATTACCGCGTGCTCGCGGTGGATACCCGCGGGCACGGCCAATCTCCTCGCGGAGAAACTCCTTTTACGCTTTGCCGGTTTGCGGAGGATTTAAAGGGGTTTCTGGACGAGCGAGGGATCGGGCGCGCACATCTTCTCGGTTTCAGCGACGGGGCGAATATTGCCCTTCTTTTTGCGCTTCGTTATCCGGGATATGTGGAGAAGCTGATCCTAAACGGAGGGAATCTGCATCCGTCCGGGGTGAAGCGCTGCATAACTATCCCTATCATTCTGGCGCATGGGCTGGCAAGTTTCCTGGAGCGATTTGGCAGAAAGGCTGCCCTCGTGCGGGAGATGCTTGAACTTATGGTGAATCAGCCGGACATTAAGCCACATGAACTGAAAGAACTTATCATGCCCGTGTTGGTGATTGCGGGTACGAACGATTTGATTTTGGAGAGCCATACGAGGCTCATCGCCTCTTCGCTGCCCAACAGCACGCTTGTTTTTATCAGGGGCGGCCACTTTATTGCCGCGAAGCAAAGCGAGGAGTTCAACCGGACGGTGCTATCTTTCTTGTCGGCGGACGACCATACGGCCGCTGTGCAATAGCTCGGTAGTTTATTTCTTATCGACCGCCGGTTGAGGGAACCAATGGCGGGTATTATTGATGAAGCGCACCAGCAAAAGCATGACGGGGACCTCGGTCAGTACGCCGACCGTCGTTACCAGCACGACCGGAGAATTCGCTCCAAACAGCGTAATGGCAACGGCTACCGCTAGTTCAAAAAAGTCCGATGCGCCGATCAGCGCGGCAGGCGCGGCTATATTGTGCGGCTGCTTGCATTTTTTACATACAAGGTACGCGAACAGCGCGGTCAATACATTTTTCCTTATTTGTTCTCGGCGGCTCCACTCCCTTGAAAACCAGAAAGCCTTTCAGTGATTTTTCTGCAGCCTGCTGACAGTGGAAACAGGCGATTTCAATCTGCTTTGGGTGCAGTTACTTAAAAACATAGATTGCCACAATCAGATCATTTTTTGCTTTGTCAAACCATCTGCATATCAAGTCTATCTCGCTCATACGGAACAATCCCCTCTCTGGCGATTTTCCTTTCGAAAGTGGGCAGGGCGCTCATTTTGGAAAATTCGCTTGAATAGTTTGCCAGTACATCAACCGAGGTTGTCATCCTTGTTTTTCCGAGTGTTTTGTATATCCGGCGTTTCGCAACACGGTCTTGCAATAGCTGTCGAACATCGCACATAAGCGTTCCGCTCTACTCAGGGGAGTTAACATTGGGTTTTCCCTCCCTTCGTATGCGGTTTTTTATTGTTGCGCGCCCATGTTTTTCCTCCTTACTTAACTAGAACACATCGGGGTACCCCAAACCGGAAAGACTTTAGAAAAAATTAAACACTTTCAGCAACCAGTCTCAAAAAAATGACGGCAGCTTTTCATAAAAAGCTACCGTCACCAGCACTCTTCTTTTATGCTCAAAATGCTGATTGTTTGACATATTGAGGGATATGTACGGAGCCCGCCGTCTTTATTTCGATATTCCGGAAAGTTAAAGGCTGATATTCGTATAGAACACTGCCGCCACGGTGTGCGGCGAAAGCTCTGTCTGCCCAAATGGCCCCTCAAAAAACCACAAGTAGTGCAAAAGCCTGCCCTCATAAAAAGGGTAGGCTCTGCAACTTCCGATAGCTCGGCTATCATAGAGCTTTAAGCGCCAGCGATACGTCTGCAACCGCATATCTCCGCCGTGCCTTCTCCCTTCAGAATTTCACACTGCGTTTACCTGACATCCGCTTCGCCGATATCCGCAAGGAGCAACTTTTATTCCTCGTCTATGGGCTTCTTCGCAAATCCTTTTCCAAAGCTGTTCCCTGCGCCAGTGAGCAGTGCCACTTTATATTTAAATTCCTTCATAACACCAAACACCTCATTCATTTTATAAAGGCAGTTCCGTATCAAGAGATTGCCTCGTAATCAGGCTTTCATTTATCAATCGGGAATTGCGGGTTGAGGACGGATTTCTTTTCAGGTACGCTCTGATCGCGCCCTGTATACATGTGATGATAGGGTGGGATCGAGTTAATAAAGTTAACGATTTTCTTCTTAATTTTCAAGAGATCAAGTGGGCTTATCTTCGGGAGATCGTCCTCAGTCACAGACCCGCTGATCCCGGCGAATTTTTTAAGGCGCTGAATGGTCAGGCGCGTATCGTAATTAAGCGGGTAAACTTCAATAATGTCTTTGTCAAGCTTCGCCAGTTTGTATACCGCTTCCAGAGCTGTGCGCACGGAGGTTTCCACGGTAAACACCACGTCTCCGGGAACCTCGACGTACTGGCCGATAAAACCAAGATTCGTACAGCCTTCGGGTACGTTTCTGGGACGGTCCGATATTTTTCGGGGCATGAACTGGCTTGTGATATACGGCATCATGCAGGTAGAGATATACGTATGAGCCAGAAGATCATCCTTCATGTCAAGGAGATTCAAATGATATAGCAGTTCCGTCATGATCTCGTTTCCAGTGCATTCGCACATGGGCTTTTTGATATAATCACCTACGTTCTCACCAAACAGGCCATACCCCCAGAAGATCTCCTCGTCGGGCGCTTGATCGGGATAGAATGGCTTGTGGTGTAGAATGATACTCATGTCCCAACCAGAATCCTTAATGGTGATGATACCGCCCGTGCCCGCTTTACTGCCGGTCAGTTCTTCCAGCTTTTCAATAAATTGTAGATAGCCCTTTATGGTCGGGAAAAAGGACATCCATTTGCTTCGCTCAATATCGCTTATGAACTTTTCCGGATGTCCGAATTTCTCGTGCTTTTTTGCGAGCATCTCCCAAAGGGTAAAAACACCCCGGTCCTCTGTGGAGCGGTCTGTAACGGCAACAGTGTTATTGTCGCCGTAGCGACTGTTCTGGCTCATAGAGCCATTTGTGACAAATACGAAATCCTCCGGTGAGACCGTCATTATGGTTTCGCTTCCGCCGTGGCGTGCGTGGAGGCTGAGAACGGTGTTGCAGGCCCCGTCGAGATCAAGATCAGTAATTGAGCAGTCGGTAACGATGCAAATGCCCTTATTCTCAAGCCACACCTTGATAGGCTTGATAATGGCGTCATACTCATTGTATTTTGTGTGGATGATGCCTTCCAGATAGTCGATGCGCGGGCCGAGGTTTGAAAAGCGAAGAAAATAGCGTTTAGCTTCGATGGCGCTGTGGTAGGGCTTGAATGCCAGCATGGAATGGAATGCCAGCCATACGTTACTTTCGAAGAAGGTAGAATCCTTCCCGAAGAACTCCTCAATGCTCACATCCTCGATCTCTTCTTCCGGCGTTGTCAACAAGCGCTGGATATTGGCCATGTCCTGCTTGGACAGTTTAAAATTGTGTATCTCGCTGTAAATATGCCCTCTGTTTACGAGAGCACGGCACTCGGAATGGATCGCTTCGTCTTTGTTAAAATCCACAATGTCATCCAAAACGGTACGTCCAACATTTTCAAGGGAAGGCGCCTTGCTGCAAAGGTACCAAAGGCACTCCATATACGGTTCAAGCTCACGCTCGCCGCGGCACTGATAGCCAAAATCGTGCTTTGTCCCGTCCATTGAGCCGCCCACATCAGGCAGTTTTTCAAAAATCGTGATGTTTTCGCCCGGCATCTTGGCATCATCGGCTAAAAATGTCGCCGTCGCAAGTCCAGCGATTCCTCCACCGATGATATATGCTTTGCGTTTCTCGATGCCCTCCGGTTTAGGCGCGTGATACATTGTTCTGTAAATGTTCATTTGAATGTCCTCCTCTTTTCAATTTTTTAGTAATTTTAGAGTTGTAATTCAACTCAGTCTACTGATTTCAACGATTCCAACATATCAATGTTCTTGATTCTTGGCTTCATACACTGGTTAACAATCCATGTAAAAAGCATGGTCAGAATCGCCGCCCCCAGATAGCCCTGCCATGTGAGATCACGGGTCAGCAGAATCATATCCGGTTCTACCGTCGCAACGACCGCCCGATACAGGAATATCCCGCCGAACAATCCCAAAATACAGCCGATGATGGACAGAATAACCGTTTCACGGAAGATGTAGCTGTAAGTCTCCTTGTCATAGAAGCCAAGCACTTTGAGCGTTGCCAGCTCTCTCTGCCGTTCGCCGATATTGATGTTTGTCAGGTTATAGAGAACCACAAAAGCAAGCATCCCCGCGGCGATAATCAGAATCCAGATGATGTTGTCGACGCTTTTTATGGATGTGCGGATATTACCCATCAGATCATCGGTAAACGAAATCGCTCCGATGCCCGAAGTCGAAGAAAGATAGGTCTTGATTTCATCGTTGGTATGGCCCTTCGCCGTAATTGCAAAGAATTGGTTATATTCCGGCAGCGCACCGAATGCTTTTTCATAAGCATCTTTTCCAATGTACACATAGTTGAAGGCGTAATTCGTGGTGATGCCGGTGATGGTAACGGCATGCCGGCTGCTTTCATCCAAATACTTCACCATAATCGTGTCGCCGACACCCACCTTCAGGTTCATGGCCAGTTTTTCCGTAATTACAACGCTATCATCCTGAAAATTGAATTCATTTTTAATCTTTGGGTCGGCAAAGGTAACGTAGTCCGTGAAGTTTTTCGCGTCTTGTGGAGAAACGACATATACGTTATAATTATCGTTCTCGTTGCTCCGGGGGCTGGCTTCGGCCGATTTTCGAAGCACCTCTGTCGATTTTCCAAAATAAGCAGTATCAGATAAGCGTGAAACAAGCTCTGATGACGGCTTTTCCCCATCGAAGCCGACCGAAGCGTCATAATGGAAGATACTTCCGAATTGCTTATCCAATATCGCGCCCACAGCAGATTTTGCGCCGAACGCCGTAAGCACCAGAGAGGTACAGCCCAGGATGCCAATCAAGGTCATGATAAGACGTTTCTTGTTGAGTCCGAGATTCCGGACCGTCACCTTTTTGGTAAAGGACAGTCGGCTCCATACCGGCTTAACGTACTCCAGAAAAACACGCTTGCCGCTTTTGGGGGCTTTGGGACGCATCAGGTCCGCGGGCGTTTCAACTAAAGATTTTTTAGCTGCAATCCCTGTTGAGAGGCAAATAATGAATACGGTAGAGAAAATAGAAAGGAATGCGATGCTCCAATAAAAAGCGGGAGTCATGTCCGGCAAGGCAAAAACAATGTGATACGAATTCCAGATAATCGTTGGGATAAGCCAAAATCCGAAACACACACCCGCAATGCTGCCGATCAGACTGGCTGACGCCGCATATTTCAAATACCTTCCGGCAATCTTTCCGTTGGAATATCCAAGGGCCTTAAAAGTACCGATCAATGTTCTGTCCTCGTCTACCATGCGGGTCATGGTTGTCAGGCAAACCAGCGCCGCGACGAGGAAAAAGATGACTGGAAACACCGTGGCAAGATCATGCATCCGTCCGGTGTCGTCGTGGTATGTGGCAAACGATTCGTTCATATTCCGATCAAGCACATACCATTTCGGTTCGCCCATGTCGGACAGCTTTTTCTCGGCATTTTCAATTTTCTGTTTGGCGTCGGCAAGTTTCGTATCCGCCTCCGCCTTTTTGTCGTCATATTCCTTTTGCTTGTCGGCAAGTTCCTTTTCCCCGTTCTGAATTTTGGCCGCCGCATTCTCAAGCTTGGTTTTCGCGTTGGCCAGCTTGGAATCCGCTTCCGCTTTTTGGCTGTTGTATTCGGTCAGCCCGGATTGATAGGATTTCTTCCCGGCGGCCAATTGGCTTTCCGCCTTATTCAGCTCGGTTCTGGCGCTTTCCAGTTCTGCAGATTTCGCGGAATACTCTTTTTCTCCGCTTTCAAGCTCCTGCTTTGCGGCGGCAAGCTGCTTTTCCCCTTCGGAGATCTGCGCCGCCGCGGTATTGTATTCCGCCCAGTTGTTATCCAGTTCGCTTTTCATGGCGGGCATGGATGCAATCTGGGCGTCTGCCTGCTGCTCGGTTAAGCCTGCCGATTTCAGCGCATCCTGATACTGAGCGTCCAGTTGGGCGTACTGTGGAGAACCCGGCGTCGCGGCGTCCCTTGCCGATTTCAGCGCGCCAAGCTGGGAAAGCGAATCATATTGCGCCTGCGCATGGTCCAAAGCGGTCTTTTTTTCCGCGAGCTCGTTCTTATTCTTCGCAAGCTCCGCGCTTTTACTGTTATAATCGCTCCAGCCGCTGTCCAGCTTTGCACGGGCAGCTTTCAATTCGGCTTCCGCCGAAGAAAAATCCGATTTTTTTGTATTCAGTTCCTTTTCGCCCGCCGCGATTTCCGCTGCCGCGTCGTCCAGTTTTTTCCTGGCATCGGCCAGCTTCTTCTCGGCATCCGCTTTTTGGGTGTTGTATTCCGCCAACCCGTCCTCGTATTCCGCCTTAGCAGAATTCAGTGTGTCGCGGCCATCGTCCAGTTGCTTTTGGGCATCTGCCAACTTGTCGTCCGCCTCTTTCTGTGCGTCGGCGTATTCTGTTTTCGCTTTGCTGAGATCGGACTGGAATTCATCGTAGCGATAGGCCTTGCGCTGGTCGGCAAGCGTTTCCAACCTTTTAACCGTAGCCTCGGTTTTAGCGAAGTACGCATTCTCAAACGTATTCGACGCTTTTGCGCCCGTAATGGTCGCATAAAGGTCCGTATATCCATCTATAATAAAATTGTTCTGCGGGACATAAAGCACATAGTCAATCATACCGTTTCCGACGGTGGTGCTCCCCTGCATAAATGATAAATAATACGGCGATTCCGCGATGCCGACAACGGTATACTCTGCCCGATCAAGAAAATCGACAAAGTTTTTGTTGGACTCTTTGTTCAAGGAAACGCTGCTGCCAAGCGTAATGTTCTTTAGCCCGATAGAAGGACGGATGATAATCGCTTCGTTATCGTTTTCAGGCCAGCGTCCCTCTGTCAGCTTCATCTGGTTAATGTAATCCGCATCGGAAGGGTCGTTTGACTTTGGCAGCCCGTTGATACGGAAAGCGTAGTCTTTGTCGCCCACTGTTCCCGTGGCGTCCACCGTATTGCTTGCCATCACGCCGGAAACACCTTCCGTGCTGCGAATTGCATCCACGTCTTCATTTGAAAAACCGTAGTTGGAGAGCATTCGGACATCCATGACGTTTTGCTCGTCATAATATTGGTCGCCGGCTTGTTTCATATTGGGAGAAGTTGCCGCTAATCCGGCAAATACGCCGGCGCCGAGAAAGGATATGAGCGCGATCGACACAAATCTGGTCATTGTGCTTTTTACAACCCGTATGGAGCTTTTTTGAAAGGCTTTGTTTTTCATATTACCATTCAATCCTTTCCGCATCCATCGGATCGGGATTTTCCCGCACATCCGCAACCGTACCGCTATTGATTCGGATCACCCGATTCCCCAACGCTTCAAAAGCTGCGTTATGCGTAATAATCACGACGCTTTTCCCGTTGTTGCGGCAGGTGTCTTGCAAAAGCTTCAGAATATTTTTGCCGGTGATATAATCCAGCGCGCCGGTCGGCTCGTCGCACAGCAGCAGCTTGGGATTTTTAGCGTAGGCGCGCGCAATGGCAACCCGCTGCTGTTCGCCGCCGGAAAGCTGGGCCGGGAAATTTTGCATGCGCTCGCCAAGTCCGACGTCTTTCAGGCATTGCGCCGCATCCAACGGGTCTTTACAGATTTGCGAGGCAAGCTCGACGTTTTCCAGCGTGGTCAGGTTTTGCACCAGATTGTAAAACTGGAATACAAAGCCCACATCCTCGCGACGGTATCGGATCAGTTGATTGCGGTTGAATTTACTGATCTCCGCGCCATCGAGAAAAATATCTCCGGAGGTACAAGCATCCATTCCGCCAAGCATATTCAGCACCGTTGTTTTACCAGCGCCGGACGGCCCGACTACAATGACAAGTTCCCCTTCGTTAATCGTGAAGTTGACGCCTTTGACAGCTTCCACCTTCACCTCACCGCTTTGATAGACCTTGCGGACATTTCTGAACTCAACATAAGCCATGATTCTATTGCCTCCTCACTTTTTCTGCGGTTTATTTCCATCCAAAATATCAAGTGCCTTCACCTTCGCCTGCTTCAATCAAATGGCCTTCCATCTTCATGACGCCTTTTGCAGTATCAGCGACAGCCGACAGGATGCCGTTGATGGATTTTACATTGATCTTACAGGCCACGTTACCCACCAGCGTTTTTAACTCACCGGAAAGGCTATACTCTCCGGGACTTGTAAACGTAACGGCAAAATGATTCAAATGACGCATCAGGTAGATGTCTGCCGAATACATATCATTCTCATTGAAGATCGTCAAAGTTCCTTTTTTAGGCCCCATTGGACTGTATAGCGCAATATCATAGACATTACGTTTCATAATCAGCACCTTCCATACATCTTGTATTACTTCATATTTTAATGATAAATTGCGTGGTTCTCCATATACAATCAAGGCCCATCTGTCGTGTTACCCGACAAACAGGCCCTGATTGTATAGATTGTATGATTGGGGGTGTAGATATTTATTATTGG
>DHAA01000013.1 GCA_002397275.1 Thermacetogenium sp. UBA4966
TGCGATGGCCATGCCTTCGATCAGGGTATGCGGGTCTCCCTCCAGCACGCTGCGGTCCATAAAAGCGCCGGGGTCACCCTCATCGGCATTGCAGATCAGGTATTTCAGGTCGCCGGGCGAACGATGACAAAATTCCCACTTCAAACCGGTAGGAAAACCGCCTCCGCCGCGGCCGCGCAGCCCGGAACGCTTAACCTCATCAATTACCTGTTCGGGAGTAAAATCAAAAATCGCCTTTTCTAAAGAGGCATAACCGTCCCTGGCGATATACTCCTGAATCCTCTCCGGATTAATAGCGCCGCAGTTGCGCAAGGCGACACGTTTCTGCTTTCTATAAAAATCGAGTTCCTTGTATGACGGAATTTGACTCTCCTTGACAGGCGCTTTATACAGCAGACGACTAACGATCCTGCCGTTCACCAGGTGCTCGTCAACGATAGCGGGAATATCTTCCGGCGTTACCCTGACGTAAAAAGTTCCCTCAGGGTATACTATAACCAGAGGCCCCATTTCGCAGAAACCATGGCAGTCCGTTTCTACAATCTTTATTTCTTGATCAAGCTTCTTTTTTTCGAGTTCTTTGGCAAATACTTCCTTCAACTGCCCGGAATCAGCAGCAGAGCAATTCTTGCCCCCGCAAACCAATACATGGGCTCTAACTAACTGCAACCTCGATCCCCTCCTTCCATACGGATTTTACTCATACTTGCTCATAGCTGGCGATAACGAGATCCTCAACGATGTTGCCGTGAATAACGTGACCCGCAATAATTCTTCCTACATCAGACGGCTTAACCCTACCGTAGGTAACACGCTGTTCACCGGGACGCTGAACATCAACTAAAGGTTCCTGTTCACACATCCCAATACATCCTGTTTGCAAAACTTTAACCTGCAGATTGCGTTTATTGATCTCTTCGTGAATGGCGGTCATCACATCACGCGCTCCGGCAGCGATGCCACAGGTCCCCATCCCGACGATGATCCTGGTATCATCCGCCTGAGCGGCGGAAATTTGCTGCTGCGCTTCCTCACGGTATTTTTTTAATTCTTCTCTGCTGGTAATTTTCATGATTTCAACCAGGTCTTAACCGGCAGATAACCATTGCCCCGCATAATTTTTACGCGGCAGAACCTGGCAAATTCACCTCCCTTCTCACTAAAGGGGTAATTTACTCGTAGTGATCGATGATGCTTTTCAGTTTATCCGGAGACAGGCGTCCGTGAGTTTCATCATTGACCATAACGACTGGAGACAGTCCGCAGCACCCCAAGCAGGCAACAGTCTCTAAAGTGAATCTTAAGTCTTCGGTTGTCTCTCCGTCTGCGATGCCCAGTTCATCCTGCATCCTCTCGAAAACCCTCGAGGCTCCGCGGACATGACAGGCCGTACCAAGACAAACCCTGACAATATTGCGCCCGCGTGGCTCTAAATGGAACTGAGCGTAAAAAGTGACCACACCAAAAACGCGGCTTGGCGGCAGCTTCAACTCACGCGCAATCCGCAGCAGCACCTCTTTGGGCAAGTATCCGTAAATCTCCTGCGCCCCTTGCAGTATAGGAATCAACGACCCCTTTACTCCGCGCCACTTTGCAAAAAGATCCTGTAACTCTTGCTCATTCTGGGCATCTTCAGCAGGTTGTGCACAGCCGGCTTCAGGCATTCAATCCCCCTCCCTTCTTAAATAATACATAAAATATCTGCTGTCACGGCATTAGCCCCGACAACAGAGAATTACCGTAAACGGAACTGGGAATAAGGATTTGGTTGTTCGATTAAGGCCCCTATCGAAAGCGTCTGTTGGCAATAACGTTTCTACGTAATATCTTTAAAACTATTCGACAACAAACCGAAAAAACCTCTTGTGAAGATAAAAAAACCTTGAAGTGTTTCCGATTGCCGCAGCCTGTAAAAAGGAATGGATCCCGTACCTGATATTACCGCTTGATCTGACGGCTTAACCGTGACATAATTGCCTAAATATTAAGATAATGCCGAATCCGTACTTTAGTCCCAATTGTACGGTACGGGGGAACCAATCAGGCGCATGATTTTTTGTGTGCCGGGGGTGAATCGCTTTCCAGACTGGGGGAGAGCTGGAAGCGTAGGGCGAACCTTTCGACCGAACCCATCAGCTTACCCCGGAGGCAAGGAAAGGAGGAAGAGCATTGCGCAAGTTTTTCATGGTCACCGTAGGCGTTTTGGTTGGGATGCTGGCTTTTGCCGGATCCGGCTACGCCGCAGACTACACGGTCAAACCCGGCGACACTCTTTACAAGATTGCCAAAAGCCAGGGTACGACAGTGGACACTCTCACCTCGCTGAACAACCTCTGCTCTACGATGATCTGCACAGGCCAGGTGCTGCAGCTGCCGGATAAAACAGAAGCTCAGCCGAGCAGCGATGCACAGCCCGCCGATTCAACCAATCAGTACACCGTCCAGCCGGGAGACACTATCTACCTGATTTCCAAGGCTTACGGAACAACAGTCGAGGAGATCATGTCGCTCAACAACCTATCCTGCAGGATGATCTACCCGGGAGATGTGCTGCAGCTGCCGGACGGAGGACAAGCTCCGCCGCCTGAGCCAAGCGAAGGCGACACGCAGCCCGCGGACTCAACCAATCAGTACACCGTCCAGCCGGGAGATACTCTCTACCTGATCTCCAAGGCTTACGGAACAACAGTCGAGGAGATCATGTCGCTCAACAGAATGTGCGGCAGCAGGGACTGTATAGCCTGCACGACGATCTGCCCGGGAGATGTGCTGCAGTTGCCGGAGGGAGCAGAAGCTGAGCCGGCTGAGCCAAGCGAAGGCGATGCACAGCCCGCGGACTCAACCAATCAGTACACCGTCCAGCCGGGAGATACTCTTTACCTGATCTCCAAGGCTTACGGAACAACAGTCGAGGAGATCATGTCGCTCAACAATATCTACGATACGACAATCTATCCGGGAGATCTGCTGCAGCTGCCGGAGGGAGGACAAGCTCAGCCGCCAAGCGACGGCAACACGGAGCCTGCCAATTCAACACCTTCCGATTCAACGACTCCTTCACGCGGGAGCAACTATTCCGCTGAAGACAGTTACCTGCTTGCCCAGATCATCAGCGCTGAAGCAGCGGGTGAATCCTATGAAGGACAGGTAGCGGTAGGTGCTGTGATCCTCAACAGGATAAACGACCCTCGATTCCCCAACACGCTCAGGGATGTTATTTTTGAGCCCTGGCAGTTCGAACCGGTGCAGAACGGTACTATTTATTCTCCCCCGGTATCTTCGGCCATCAGCGCTGCAGAGGCCGCCCTTAACGGTTGGGATCCTGTAAACGGAGCAGTCTACTTCTTAAATCCGGATACGGCGCAAAGCACAGCTTTTTTTGCAACACTCATCTATGTCGGTCGGATTGGGAACCACGTCTTTTACAAGTAATTAACGCGCAACAAAGGGAAGCCCTCCTGCCGCGGCAGGAGGGCTTCCTTATTGCGTTTATGCGTTTCTTTTTCTTATGAACAGAATCAGATAAAGCAGAACGCCGGAGCAGGCCAGTATTATAGCTGCCTGCGAAGCCTGCGGCGGGCCCCCTGAAAGCTGTGTATTTTCCCGAAAAAGATCGATTACCGCCCTGTATACCCCGTAAAAGATCAGGAAAAGAGCAAAAAGCTGTCCATGGAAACGGACGCCGCGGCGTTTTACCCAGAGCAATAGGATAAAAATTATGAAACCGGCAAGGACTGAATATAGCTGTGTCGGATGGCGCTTTAAACCATCGACTACAGGGAAGACAACGCCCCAGGGAACTGTAGTCGCTTTCCCATAGCAGCAACCATTTAGAAAACAACCGAAACGTCCGATTGCATAGGCCAGAGCTGTGGCGGGAGCGGCAAGATCCAGAAAGGCGAGGATCGGTATCCTCCTGCGATAAAGATAAATGAGAATAGCAGCGAGACCGAGGAGCAAACCCCCGTAAAAAGCCAGCCCTCCCTCTCGAATGTATAAGATGTGCAAAGGATGCGATAGATAATAAGCGGGTTCATAGAGAAAAACGTAGAATAAACGAGCCCCGATAATACCAAAGATCACTCCGATGAGCACAATGTCTAAAACAAATTCCGGCGGCTTTCCCTCCTTTTTCACCTGCCGCACCATCCAAATAGTCGCCGCTAAAATACCTAAGGCTATTAATAATCCATAACTGTATATTTTCAGTGTGCCGATCTCTAATAAAACAGGATGCATCTGCATCACCTCAGACTGAAATATTTGACATTTCAAAAAACAATCCACATATCCACAGCTGTTATCCACAGCTTTTCCCGATAAATCAATGGTTAAACCCGATTTAATACAAGTTATCCCCAGAATTAACAGGGGCTTATCTATTTATGTCAACAATGTTGGAACTCGCCAACAGAGCTTATTTAGCGGTGACCAACGGGTAGCTGGCGCAGGCTTCCTGGTTAAGGGGCGCACGGTCTCCTTTCAGGAAGTGATAATAGCCGGCGCAGGCCACCATCGCCGCGTTATCTGTACACAGTTTCTTTTCAGGAAAATGAAACCTTAAATTTTCCCTGGCTGCTTCTCTTTCAAAGAGTTCACGCAGGGCGGAGTTCGCCGCCACCCCTCCGGCGAGACAGACGTCGCTTACTCCGCGCAGCTTTGCCGCGGTAACGGTTTTTTTGACCAGCACCTCAACCACCGCCGCTTGAAAGCTTGCCGCCACATCTGAATGAAAAAGTTCCTTGCTCTTTTCTTCGTCATGATCTCGCAAGTAATTTAAGACCGCGGTCTTCAAGCCGCTGAAACTGAACTCCAGGCTGTTATTTCCCAGCCAGGCCCTGGGGAAGCGTATCGCCAGGGGATCCCCTCCTTGGGCAAGCTCTTCCAGAGCCGGCCCCCCCGGATAAGGAAGCCCCAGAACACGCGCGATTTTATCGAAGGCCTCCCCCGCGGCATCATCTCGAGTAGCCCCGAGTATTTCGTACTCCAGGTGATCTTTCAGGAAGATCAGGCTTGTATGACCGCCGGAAACCACCAGGCAGACCAAAGGAGGGGTGAGCTCCCGGTTTGCCAGAAAATTAGCGTAGAGGTGTGCCTCCAAATGATGCACAGGCGCCAGCGGTATGTTCAGAGCATAAGAATAGGCCTTGGCCGCGGCGACGCCTACGAGAAGAGCGCCGATCAAACCCGGCCCCACCGTAACGGCAACGCCATCAAGATCTTGGAAACCAAGGCCTGCATCCTTAATGGCTTTTTCCACAACATAAGTGATCTTCTCCAGATGCTGCCGGGAGGCGACCTCCGGAACCACTCCCCCGAACTGCCGGTGAACGGCAATCTGAGAGGCGATAATATTGGAAGCAATATAACCGCCATCCCCGACAACAGCCGCAGATGTCTCATCACAGCTTGTCTCTATACCCAGTATCCAAGCGCTCGGCATTTCTCCGACTCCCCCATAACTCTTATAAACTATCTGTTTTGCCTCTGTTCCTGCCTTTGTTGCTGTTCTTGCCTTTGCTGCTGTTCTTGCCTTTGCTGCTGTTCTTGCCTTTGCTGCTGTTCCTGTTCTTCATAGATCTCCATATCATCCGGGTTTTTGCCGCTCTCTTCCTCCCAGTCGCCGGCTACCCGCCTTGACTTGTTTTTACTCTGCTCCACTGCATTCCTTTTGTTGTCACTCATCAGGATCACCTCCTCAAGAGAGATTTCCCTGATATTATGCGCGAACCATTTCTTTATTATTGATCTTCTCTCCAGGCAAGACGTTCCAGAAGGCTTTTTGGCGACATTTTTCTCACCTCTTGCGCAGGCGTCTCCATTCTCACCTGGAAAGACAGAATATCGCTCTCCTCAACATCCGGCAAGAACTTCCGCGGCCAGTGTAAGACAATTCCCTCGTCGCTCAGCAAAACGATGATCTCTTCGCCTTCGATGCGGTCGACAACCCCTCTCACGATCACTTTGCTCCCTCCCTCTCGGTTTCGTTTTCCTGCTTGAGACGACGCAGCATGACAATGGCATCCTCACGTGTTTCAATATAATAATTCCTGCGCACTCCTATCCTTTTAAACCCTAAACTGGTATAAAGCTTAATAGCAAAGCTATTGGAGACCCTGACCTCCAAAATCATAGTGTCCACACCGCGCTGCTTCGAATACTCGATCAGGGTAAGCATAAGCATCCTGCCATACCCAAGAGAACGGTACTCGGGATGCACGGCGATGGTAGTAATGTGCGATTCCCCCGCAAAAACCCACATCCCGGCATAACCGATCACTTGCTTCCCTTCTAACAGCACAAAATATTTGGCAAACTTGTTGCTCAGTTCGCTGAGATAGGCTTGCGTTGACCAGGGCGCAGGGAAAGAACGCCGTTCAATGAGCAAAACCTGATCGATGTCTTCTTTTTGCATAAAACGCACCTGCACAGCGCTGTTAACTTCTCTCATCTCCAACTCCCATCCTGACAGGCGGCGGCTTAATATAAAGCGCTTGCATCGCGCCCGGCGCCTTGCCCTCCCCCTCGCTGAAAATCTCCGTTCCCAGGAGCGCGGTATAGCCGGCGCGAGGCCACATGCGGGCCGGGCCGGCCAGAATTGCTCTTTCTTCAAGGTATTGGCGAAAGAGTTCCCAGTTTTTACAAGCGCCTTCTCCTGTAAAGGTTATACCGGCACGTAGCTCCCCGCGCAGGCGAAGCGCCATTTCCGCCGGGTTCAAGGCCAGGTAACTGCTTAAACGCTTAACCCCTTGATGCGAGTTGACATAAAGGGCGGTATAAACCTCCTCCCGCCGTGCGGTGAGCACCGGGCAGATCAGCCCCTCCGTCCCTTGCAAACCCCAGGCAAGAACATCCAGGGTAGGGACTTCCGCAACAGGCTTGCCGACCGTGTGCGCCAATGATTTGCAGGTAGCCAAACCCACCCGCAACGAGGTGAAAGACCCCGGCCCCACAGAGGCTGCAAAACCGTCAAGATCAGCGACAGTGATCCCCAGCCCTGCTAACAGCCGGTCTATTAAGGGAAGCAGATGTTCCATATGGCCCTGCCTGGCGGTCAGGGAGAATTCCCCGAGAACCTGGGCGCCCGCGGCAACAGCCACAGAGATAACCGCTGTGGATGTCTCTATTCCCAAGACTTGCATTTTCCTGCCAACTCCTCGACAACTGTTGTATAGTGTTCTCCATGCGGGATAAACTTCAGCAGCCGCCCGCTCTCCACAAGCGGCTGCCGGATCTCTATATCCAGGCGGCCGTCGGGCAGCGCCTCAGGGATCAGGTTTCCCCATTCAATGAGAATAACCCCATCCCTGCGGGAGTATTCATCCCAACCGATATCCTCTAATTCCTGATAGGACCCCAACCGGTAAAAATCACCGTGAAAAACCGGATATTTTCCCCGATACTCCTGAATGATCAAAAAACTTGGGCTGGAAACGGTATCCGCCACCGCTAATCCAGAGGCGATCCCGCGCACTATCGTGGTTTTTCCCGCCCCCAGTTCACCGGTTAAGGATACAAAATCGCCGGGTCCAAGGAGTTCCCCTAATTCCCGGCCTACAGCCTCAGTTCTCTCTGCGCTGCCGGCGTATATTTCCCACAACTGTTCTCACCATCCCCCGGCCCGAACGCCTTTTGCCGTTGCTTATCTTTTATCTCCGCGCATCTGTCTGCTTCGCCTCTCCGTTAAGATAAACCCGCGGAACGCGTTCACTGATCATACACAAAACCTCGTAGTTTATGGTTCCCAGGTAACCCGCCAGTTCCTCCGCGGTGATCGTTTCCCTCCCCTGACTGCCCAGCAGGACGACCTCATCCCCCTGCCGCACATCTTGAATATGCCCCACATCTGCCATCAGCTGATCCATGCAGACCCGCCCCGCCACAGGTGCGCGCCTCCCCCCGATGAGGACCTCGGCGCGGTTGGAAAGCAGTCTGCCGTAACCATCGCCATATCCCAAAGGGATAGTAGCGATGCGCGTTTGCTCCCTGGTATAAAACGTTCTCCCATAACTGATGCTGGACCCGGCGGGGACATCCTTCACAAACGCCACCCGGGCCTTTAAGGAGAGCACAGTTGTAAGCTTGACCCGGTCATGGCGGACATGCGGAGAAGGATAAAGCCCATAGATGATGATACCTGGCCGCACCATATCCAGGTGGGTAGAGGGCAGGTCCAAAATGGCGGCGGAATTGGCGCAGTGCCGCCACCTGATATCAATATGTCGCGCCGCCAGCTGTTGGAGAAGCTGCTGGAATTTAGCGAACTGCTCCTGCGCGAAAGTTTTATCAGCTTCATCTGCCGATGCAAAATGGGTATAAATCCCTTCTAATTCTAACCCGGGGAGCTGCGCCAGGCGGCAGATCATATCCACGGTTTTCCGGTCGGAATTAAACCCCAGGCGCCCCATTCCGGTATCGATCTTGACATGCACCTTCGCCTTCTTGCCAAGCCGTTGAGCCGCGGAGGCGACGGCGAGGGCATCATCCCAGGTAAAAATGGTCTGGCTGATCTCGTTTTTGACCACCTCTGCAACATCTTGCGCGGGGGTATAGCCCAAAATCAGTATAGGGGCTTTGATTCCTGCCTCCCGCAGCAGCAGAGCCTCCTGCAGGAGCGCCACCCCTATCCAGGCGGCTCCGTTCCGCAGGGCCGCCCTGGAGACAGGCAAAACCCCGTGACCATAGGCATTGGCTTTGACAACAGCCATGATCTCTGCGTTGGCGTCCGTTACCCGGCGTATCTCTCTGACATTATCCCCCAAAGCCTGGAGATCTATTTCAGCCCAAACGGGTCGCTTTATCAAGCCTTGCGCCCCCATTCCCGGGAGTCTGATAGGTTTTTGATGACCAGAGGTATTTCTTCCAGGAGATCCCCGGCGATCATCCCTGTGGCGCCTTTTTTACCGGCGGCCTGATCCCCCGCCGCTCCGTGGACAAACGCACCGCAGAAGGCCGCCTTTTCCGGGGTCATCCCCTGTGCCATGAAGGAGGCGACCAAGCCCGCCAGCACATCCCCCGTCCCCCCTGTAGCGAGTCCGGGGTTCCCGGCAGGGTTAATGTAGACAGGGCCCTCCGGCGCGGCGATAATCGTCTTGCTGCCTTTCAGAACCACAACCGCTCCCCATTCTCTGCTCGCCTGCTCCGCGCACTGCAGGCGGTTGGACTGAACAGCGGAGACGCTCGTCCCGCAGAGCCGGGCCATCTCCCCGGGGTGCGGAGTGAGCACCCAGCGTTTCCTCTGCTCAGCAAGGGAAGGATCTGTCAACAGATGCTTTTTCCCAGAGAGGATGTTGAGGGCGTCCGCATCCAAAACAAGCGGTATGCCTGTCTTCGCCAGCAGGTCTTCCAGAAATTCCGCTGTTTCCTCATCCTGACCAAGCCCGGGCCCTACGGCGAGCACGGTCGCTCTGTCCAGAAGCTCTTCTATAAATGAGCGGCATGACCCGGAAAATCCCCCGCCTTTGCTCCCCGGCGCCGGATAGGTCATGGCTTCGGTGAGTTTTACGGCTGCAATCGGATAGAGTTGCTCCGGGATGACGGCGGTCGCCAGACCGGCCCCGCCGCGCAGCGCGGCATTGGCGGCCAGGGCTGCGGCGCCTGTATAGCCTTTGCTGCCGCCGATCACCATCACATGGCCGAACTTCCCCTTATGATCATCGGGCAGACGCAGGGGAAGCGCCCCGGACACCATGCCTTCATCAATAAGATAATAATCTCCTCCCTCTTCACTTTTCAGCTCCGGCGGGAAAGAGATGTCCGCAACGACGACCCTTCCTGCATACTGCGCTCCGGGGTTAAGATAAAGGCCGATCTTGGGCATACCCATGGTTACGGTTGTCAAAGCCTTAATGCATTCACCGGCGACGCGCCCGCTGTCTGCTTCCAAACCCGAAGGGATGTCTACCGCGACGACCGGCTTCTCCGCCTCATTGACGCTTCTGATCAGAGAGGCCAGGGGTTCCCGCGCAGCACCCTTAAAACCTGTCCCAAAAAGGGCGTCCACAACCAGGTCGGCTTCTTTTATGATCGCCTTGAGTTCGTCGGCTGTATCCTGCTGCATAACCTGATAGGGAAGCCCCATCTTGTCTATGATTTGGAAATTTACCGCGGCGTCGCCGCCATATTTTTCCGGAGAAACGGAAATTATAAACCGTACCTCTGCACCTCTGTTAAACAGGTGACGTCCGACGACAAAGCCGTCTCCTCCGTTGTTGCCGGGGCCGGCGATAATAACCGCCTTTTTCCCCCGGGGCTTGCCCTGAAAAAGGTGCTCAACGATCACCTGTGCAATACCCAGGCCGGCGTTCTCCATCAAGAGCAACCCGGGGATGCCGTAGCGCCTTGTCGCCTCAAGATCCATTTCCCGCATCTCAGCCGCTTGGACAAGCCGCATCTCAACCACCTTCTTTTATGATTTTCTATGCTCTCCCAGAGCCAGGACCGCGGCGCAGGCATACTCTCTGCTGTGACTCAAACTCACCTGAAAGCCTTGAATATCGCTGCCCGCGGCTTTCTGAGCGGCAGCGCCCAGCAGATTGACCAGCGGGCGCCCTCTCTCCATAGCGATTTCTATATCCAACCAGGGAAAGACCTCTCCCGGCAAAAGGGCGCTGCAGGCCTTGCGCACAGCCTCCTTGGCTGCAAAACGAGCAGCCAGCGACGCCCCCGGGCGTCCCCGGCGCATACAGTAAGCTATTTCCTGCGGAGTAAAGAGGCGCTGGAGCAGCCTGCGGCGTCTGGCCAGCGCTCTTTCTACCCGCTCAATCTCTAAAATGTCGATACCGATCCCCAGAACCATTAGCATCACCATATAATATTTATATCTCAGCGGCTTCATCGGGCTCCTGCAGTTGATCCTGCTCGCTCTCAGTTAAGATCTTGTCCGGATGGAGAAGAATAATTTCTTTTCGTAATTCTACCAATACAGAAAAATTCCTTTAAAACACATATGCGGAGCAGTTCAAATATTAAACCGAAACTCGATTATATCCCCATCCTGCACAATGTAGTCCTTACCTTCCAGTCGTGCCAGGCCCTTTTCCTTAATCTTGACCATATCCCGCAGTTTTTCCATGTCATCGTATTTAACAACCTCGGCGCGGATAAACCCGCGCTCAATATCTGTATGAACCTTTCCCGCCGCTGCCCGCGCTCTGGTCCCCTCTCTGATCGTCCATGCCCTGACCTCGTCAGCGCCGGCTGTGAGGAAGGAGATTAAACCGAGCCGCTTGTAGATGGTCCTGGCAACCCTCTCTATCCCCGGCTCGTCAATCCCCATTTCATCGAGAAATATACCTCTTTCCTCCTGCTCCAGCCGCGCTATTTCCGCCTCCAGCTGAAGACAGATAGGCAGCACAGGGATGTCTTTTCCCTGTGCATAGGCAGCGACACCCTTATCCCCCTCATAGCCGCCGGAGCGCAGTTGGTCTTCATCAACGTTAACGACAACGATCATCGGCTTTGTGGTTAAAAAACCCAAGGAATGGACAGCCTGCTGTTCCTCATCGGAAAGCCCGGCTTCCGAAAGGGGTTTTTCCTCGTTGAGAACCGCCTGGCAGCGCTGCAGCGCCGCTTGTTCCAGCAGTGTTTCACCCTTTATCTTCTTGCCCTCGGCAATCCTCTCCAGCCTGGTCTCTACCATCTGCAGATCCGCCATAAACAACTCGGCATTAATTGTATCCAGGTCGCGCAGCGGGTTGAGAGCCCCGTCGATATGCGGGACGCTTTCACTCTTAAAGGCACGGACAACATGGATCAGGGCGTCCGCCTCCCGGACAGCAGCCAGAAAGGCCGCTCCCGCTCCGCGATTTAAACCGGGCACATCGGTGATCTCCAACACAGCCGGGACAATTTTCCTGGGATGATATATATCAGCCAAAAAATTCAGGCGGCGATCCGGAATCAGCGCCGTGCGCACGCTCGTTTTAGTGCTGCCGGTGTAGGCGGCTGTCTCTTCCTCACCTTCAGTCAATAAATTGAACAACGTTGTTTTTCCAACCAAGGGCAGACCGATAATCCCACAGGTTAGAGCCATTTTTCCCTTCACCTCGCTACAAGTATATCACAGCGGAGAGCGGATAGAAAAAGATTCCCCATCAGTTATCATAATGAGGAATCTTTTTTATAAACTCAACAATCAGGCCCCTTTATTAATTCTTGATACGTTCAACCGCATTCACCGGACAGGCTCTGTAGCAGCGTCCGCACCGAATACAGGTCTCCTCATCGATCTCGTAGAAGGCTCCTCCATTGTAGCCTACTTTGACGGCGCCGCTGCCTCCCTCATAAACGCACTCATACCAACAAGTAGCACAGTCCATACACAGATCGCCGGTGATCTTGAACGTAAATTTATACTGCTTTTTCTCTTCTGCCATGGTCTAAAACCTCCCTCCTTTCCATAGCATTCTAAAATATCCCCTCTCTTTAAATTCTCCGGCAGCAATAGAAATCCTTCTATAATGGAGCAGTTTCTCTATATTAAACTATCTTTTCTCTCCGGCCCGAATCCTTTGAAACTCTCCGTTCTCCGACACCACGACCCCCGAGAGAACAAGCAAAGCGATCAGATTCGGTATAGCCATCGCCCCATTAAAGGTGTCCGCGATATCCCACACCATCCCTATTTTTAAAACCGCTCCTATAAAAACAGCCGGACAGAAGATGCGCCTGTAAGGTTTAATCCCCTTATAACCGGCTAAGTAATAACAGCACTTTTCGCCGTAATAAAACCAGCCCAGAATAGTGGAGTAGGCGAATAGAATCAGGCTAATGATAACCACATAGCTGCCCAGACCGGGAAGGAAAAGGTCAAAGGAGCAGCCGGTCAGGACAGAAGCCGCGGACTCCGAAAAGCCCGGATAGAGGCCGGCCATAACCAGCAAAATCCCCGTAATCGAACAGATAACAATGGTATCCAGAAAGGTGCCGGTCATGGAAACCAGCGCCTGCCTGCAGGGGTGATCGGTTTTTGCCGCGGCCGCGGCAATGGATGCGGAGCCCAGACCGGCTTCATTGGAAAAGACCCCCCTGGCCACCCCATAGCGGATGGTTGTTCCGAGCAGCCCGGCGAAACCTGCCTCTTTACTGAAGGCCTCGCTGAAGATAACCTGCAGGGCATGCGGCGCCAGATCCCAGTTATTGATGATGATGAATAGCCCCGTTGCCATATATAATACGGTCATCAGCGGCACAAGTTTCCCCGTCGCCTGCCCAATGCTCTTGATCCCCCCCATGATAACCAGAGCGGTGAAGGCTGTCAAAATTAGCCCGGTGACCCAGGCAGGGATACCGAATGCGTTGGAGACATTATCAGCCACAGCGTTTGCCTGCACCATATTGCCTATTCCGAAGGCTGCCAACGCCCCAAACAAAGCGAACAGCCGGGCCAGCCATTTGCAGCCCATACCCCGCTCGATATAATACATCGGCCCCCCCGCCATTTCACCCCGCTCATCTATAATGCGGTATTTCACCCCCAAAACCGCCTCGCTGTATTTAGTGGCCATCCCCACAAATGCCGTGATCCACATCCAAAATATCGCTCCCGGTCCGCCCAGCACCACCGCGGTGGCGACCCCCACAATGCTGCCGGTTCCGACGGTGGCGGCAAGAGCGGTCATCAGAGCCTGAAAGTGAGATATATCCCCTGTGGCGCCGGAATCCCGCTGTACAGGTGAAAAAGCGAGTTTGAGAGCATAGGGCAGCGTTGGAAACTGCATAAAACGAAGCCGCACGCTCAAGAACAAGCCTGTCCCCGCCAGCAAAACCAGCAACCACGGCCCCCAAACAAAATTGTTGAGGTCATTGATCAGACCAGAAAAATGATCCATTCTTCCGCTCACCGCTCTCCTTCGGAGAAAATATACTTCCTGAATTGGCTGCCGGGATTTATAATAATTACAGTAGTAGATCGTATGGAGCGAAATGCCTCTTTTAGAACAAAAATGAAAAAGCCGGCGGAAAGTCCGCCGCGCGCCAGGTGAAAAAACCACACATATCAAGTATAATAACAGCATATGTTCTATCGTTCGTTTACTAAACGTAGTCTCTCGGAAACAAACC
>DHAA01000031.1:0-42154 GCA_002397275.1 Thermacetogenium sp. UBA4966
CCACCCGCACTCCCATGCCCCCGGGGGGCAGATAGCCGCTGATCATCCCCGGGGGCATGGGAGTGCGGGTGGACAGCGGCTATCTGCCCCCCGGGGGCATGGGAGTGCGGGTGGACAGCGGGGTTTATCCGGGCTGTTTGATCTCTCCCTTTTATGATTCCCTGATCGCCAAGCTGATCACCTGGGGGCGCAGCCGTGAGGAGGCCATCCGGCGTATGGAGCGGGCGTTGAGCGAATATCGGATCGACGGCGTGAAGACCACCATACCCTTCCTGCGCCGGCTGATGGGCAATGAACGTTTTCGCAAGTCTTTAGTGGACACATCTTTTATCAATTCGCTGACGGAATGACCCTGAGAAAAAGGTTTTGCAATTCTATTGCCTGCTGGTATAATGGTTTGTAGATTGGACATAATTAGCAAAAGCCGAAAAGGAGGGATCGGGGCGAAAATGGAAACTGTGAATCTTGAGGAAGCAGGACGCACATCTTTAGGGGCGATCAGAATCGCCAATGAGGTTGTGGCTGTCATCGCCGGGCTGGCGGCAACTGAGATCGACGGGCTTGTGGGTATGAGCGGCGGCATTGCCGGCGGTTTTGCGGAAATGCTGGGCCGCAAGAACCTGTCCAAGGGGGTCAGGGTCGAGGTCGGAGAAAAAGAGGCCGCGGTGGATATCTTCGTTATTGTGGAGTACGGCGCCAAGATTCCTGACGTCGCTTCCCTAGTGCAGGAGAATGTCAAGCATGCCATCGAAAGCATGACCGGGCTGAAAGTGCTGGAAGTAAATGTTCATGTACAGGGCGTTTCTTTTCCTGATGTCCAGGAAGAGCAGCGCGTTAAATAGGAAACTGTAAAGGAGTTTTATACTATTATGCGCCGACGCCACCTTTTCTTTTTGATCGTTTTTGCTTTGATCATAATCTTTATATCAGGATCTGCCTTTGCGGCTGCCATGGGGTGGATAGAGTCTCTAGAGCGGGCGGATGTTTTTTTGGCTGATGCAGACAACAGGTGGGGCGTAGGGGCGGTGAGCGCTTTCTTGCTCTTGCTGGCTCTCTGGTCACTGGTGGATCTCTTGCGGACGCCCAAGGAGCGTGACCTGGTTATACATGAGTCCGGCCTGGGCAGTGTGGAGATCTCCTCTGTTGCTCTGGAGAGCATGATTCGCCGGGCGGCCCGGGATGTGCGCGATGTGCGTGATGTCCAACCTGTTCTGCGTACGGACCAGAACGGCCTGGTGGTTATGCTGCGTATGAGCGTTAGTCCTGATGCCACCCTGCCGGAAATCTCTCAGGATGTACAGCAAACAGTGCAGGAAAACCTGGAAAAGAAAGCCGGGGTTCATGTTTCCAGCGTACAGGTGCTGATCCGGAGCGTTACCGCGGATATGCGTCCCCGGGTGGAATAGAAAGGGAGGCGCAGGATATGGGCAGAAATATTTATGAAATTTTTCAGTACCTTTTAGATAACCACAGGGGAAAGCTGCTGGGCTTGGCCCTGGGATTGCTGATCGGTCTGCTTATCATATCATTTGGTTTCTGGAAGTCCCTTTTGGTTGTTTTATGCGTCGTTATCGGTTATTTTTTGGGAAAGCACATTGATGAAGGCGGGGGACCGGGAGACTGGTGGGAGCGTTATTTCCGTTGATCGAGCAGACCCCGGAGAAAGTTTGATGAAAGGGGGTCGGGTCATTGGGCAGGCGGCGGGCCAGAGAGATTGCACTTCAAGTCTTGTTCCAGGTTGATCTCGTTAATGCAGAACCGTACCGCGCTATAAATTACCTGCTGGCTGAGAACCCTGTTCCCGACGATGTGGCCGTTTTTGTCCGTTCCCTGGTTAAGGGAACCCTTGAAAATTTGTCGGAAATAGATGATTATATCATGCGCTATGCTGTCGAGTGGGACCTGGATCGGATGGCTAATGTGGACCGCAATATATTGAGATTAGGACTATATGAAATGATGTACGAGCAGGGGACGCCTATCAATGTAGCTATCAATGAGGCGCTGGAACTGTCCAAAACCTTCAGCCATGAAGAGGCGCTTCGCTTTATCAACGGCATTCTGGGCCGAATAGCCAGAGAAGCGATTGCAGGACCCGGCGCCATCGACTGATGCCGGGTTTTTAATAAGTTTTATTGATCATGGCAGGAATTTGCATAGTCTGTTGCGAATATATTCCGGTAAGCTGATCGTATGTACAGATGGTATGTTTAGCGTATGTTTTTCGGCTGTTTACACATTGCTTTAAGTTTCTGCAGGGCAGCCGTTTGCAAAAAACAGCGGCTGTTTTTGTTATTGCTTGTCTTTTGGAATTATATGCTGAACTGGGGGTGGGGTGAGGGCAGGCGGTTTTTTTAATTTAAAACTTTTGTTATAGAGAATAAGGAGGGGGAAATATGCCGGCGCAACTTTTAAAAGGTAAGCCTATGGCGGACAAGATCAAAGCGGACGTCAAAAAAGAGGTTGAGGATTTAAAGTCTAAGGGGGTCTCCCCAAGTCTTGTGGCGATTCAGGTAGGGGAGAACGATGCTTCCAGGGTTTACACCAATGCCCAGAAAAAGAACGCTGAGCTCTGCGGCATTAAATATGAACTTCAGGAACTGCCTGCCAGCATGGCTCAGGAGCAGTTGATTAAACACATCGACGGATTGAACGCGGATCCCAACGTTACCGGTATCATCCTGCAGATGCCTGTCCCTGAGCAGATCGACGGCAAGGTATGTCAGTGGAGAATCGCTTACGAAAAAGACATTGAGGGAGTCACCCCTTACAATGTGGGGCTGGTTACCTTTGGTAAGCCCAGACTGACGCCGTGTACGGCTTTGGGAGCATTTGAGCTGATTAAATCCACAGGCGTGGAACTCTATGGAAAAGAAGTTGTTGTAGTGGGTCACAGCGATATCGTAGGGAAACCTGCCGCTTTGCTGCTTTTAAACAGCTTCGGCACAGTGACGGTTACCCATATTGCCACAGGTCAGAGGGGTCTCACCGAGGGGCATGTACGCAGGGCCGAGATTTTAGTTGTAGCAGTAGGAGTACCTCACCTGATTAAAGGTGACTGGGTGAAAGAGGGCGCCATCGTCGTGGATATAGGAATAAATCCCAAGGACGGCAAGATCCTGGGCGACGTGGAAACCGAGGCGGCTATGGAGAAAGCCGCATGGATTACCCCGGTTCCGGGCGGCGCCGGTACCGCAACGACAGCCATCTTAATGCGCAACACCGTTGAGGCTGCCAAGTGGCAGTTGGAGATGAAGCAGTCCTAAGAGAGTGAATGAAAGCGGAGAACTGGATCACGGGGAGGTGTTCCAGTTCTCCTTTACTTATCTGTAACAGACTGTAAAAGGAGGTTTGCTTGATGTCGGCTGTACGTATAGATGGAAAGCAAATGGCGGCAGAGGTGCGGGAAATGCTCTCCAAAGAGGTGGAGCAGCTCAAAAAGAAGGGCGTTACGCCCGGTATGGCTACCGTTCTGGTGGGGGGCGCCGAAGACTCTGCCATTTATGTGCGCAACAAATGCAAGAACTGTGAATCTGTAGGCGGATATGCCGAAAGCCACCACCTGGGCGAAGATACGACGATTGACGAGCTGATGGGCCTTATCGAACGGCTCAACAAGGATGAGAAGATTCACGGCATTTTGGTGCAGCTGCCCTTGCCCGAACACCTGGATAAGTATGAAAAACAGGTGATGAATTCCATTCTTCCGGAGAAGGATATCGACGCCTTCCATCCGATGAATTTGGGCAATCTGATGATCGGGGATCAGTGCTACCTGGGTGTGACCGCCAATGCCTGCGTTAAAATTCTGGAGAATATCAATGTGGATTTTAAAGGCAAGCATGCCGTTGTGGTCGGCTGGTCGATTGAAATAGGTAAGCCGGTGACCCTGATGCTCTTTGAAAGAGGGTGCGCGGTTACTCTGGTACACCCGGATGAGGACTTTGCCCCCTATACAAAAGAGGCGGATATAATCATCACGGAGGTGGGCAGGCCGCAGGCGATCAGCGGCGCTATGGTCAAGCCGGGCGCTGTGGTGATCGACACCGGTTCCAACTGGATCAACGGTAAAACCATCGGGGATGTTGAATATGACAGCGCCGCGGAGACAGCCGGCTATATTACTCCTGTTCCCGGAGGGGTAGGGCCGATGCGCATCATTATGCTGATCTACAATCTCGTGGAAGCTGCCAAACGATTGAGCGGGGTGTAAGCGGTTATTGAGCGGCGGATCTATCAGGTAGGAGAGATCAATACATATCTGCGTTCTCTTCTGGAGGCCGACCCTCTGTTGAACGATCTGTGGGTACGCGGGGAAATTTCCAATTACAAGCGCCACAGTTCCGGGCATCTTTATTTCACCTTGAAGGATGAAAGAGGGCGCCTGAGGTGTGTCATGTTCCGTTCCAGGGGGAGGAGACTCGCCTTTCTTCCCTCCGACGGGATGAGGGTTTTGGCCAGGGGATATATCGGTATTTATGAAAGGGACGGTTTATACCAGTTTTATGTTCAGGAGCTGGCGCTGGACGGACAGGGAGCTCTTTACCAGGCGTTCTGTCTGTTAAAGGAGCGGCTGCAGGAAGAGGGCCTTTTCGCTCCTGAACATAAAAAACCCATTCCCTTTCTCCCCCGCAGAATTGGCGTCGTCACATCGCCGACAGGAGCCGCCTGGCGTGATCTGGTCACAGTGATCAGGAGGCGTTTCCCGGAAATGCCTGTGGCGCTGGCGCCGGCTTCTGTACAGGGTGAGGACGCCCCCCGGGAGATCTGTGCCGCTCTTGGCGCTTTAAATAAGAAAGAGGATATCGATGTGATAATTATAGGGCGCGGGGGAGGCTCGCTGGAGGAGCTTTGGGCCTTTAACACCGAACAGGTGGCCCGCGCTGTTTTTGCTTCACGGCTCCCTGTGGTCAGCGCCGTGGGGCATGAAACGGATTATACCATTGCCGACCTGGTGGCCGACTTGCGGGCGCCTACCCCTTCCGCGGCCGCGGAAATGGTCGTTCCCCGACGCAGGGATCTGGAGGAAAGGGTGCGTTTGCATGAACAGAGGATGGTCAGGTGTGTTACCCGCATGCTGCAGGGAGCGGAGGAGTGTATCCGTGCCTACTCGGTGAGCAATCTGGGCGCCGTCCTTTCCCGCGCGGCGAATATCGAAAAGCAGGAAGTGAGTCGCTATGCCTCGCGCCTGCTGCAGAGAATAAGCCTTGTGCGCGACCGGGAATCTCAGGGGGTCCAAGCTTTGGCGGGCAAGCTGGATGTATTGAGCCCGCTTGGGGTTCTGAAAAGAGGCTACAGCATCTGTCTGGATAGCCGCTCCGGGGAATCTATTGCGGACAGCGGCTCTGTCCGGAAAGGCGATGCGGTGACCGTGGTTTTACGAAAGGGAAGCCTTGACTGTGAAGTCAGGGGAACGAAGGAGGTAAGCGCTTGGAGCAGCAGAACCCGGAGCAGGAATTGACTTTTGAAGAAGCCATGGAGAGTCTGGCGTCTGTTGTCGGCGAACTGGAAAAGGGTGAACTGTCTCTGGATCAATCGCTCAAAGCCTTTGAAAGTGGTCTGGAACTGTTGCGTGTCCTCATTAAAAAGCTCAACTCCTTTGAGGAGCGTGTGGATCTGCTGATGGATGGATTTTACAGTGAGGCGCCCTCCTGGCTGCAGGACCCGGACCGAAGGGGGAGGTCCAAGTGAGCTGGGAAGAGGACCTCAGGCAAAAGGCGGACCTGATCAACCGCGCTCTGGATCTTCTGTTGCCGCCTTCTTCCGCTTATCCAATCCGTCTCCATGAGGCAATGCGCTACACCGTTTTTGCCGGGGGGAAGCGTCTGCGCGGCGCTCTTCTTTTGGCTGTCTCCGAGATGTTAGGGACCGATGCCGGCCGCGTTCTGCCGGCGGCCGCCTCGCTGGAGATGATCCATGCCTATTCTTTGATTCACGACGACCTGCCGGCCATGGATGACGACGACTACAGGCGCGGCAAGCTTACCTGCCATAAGGTCTATGGGGAGGCCGCAGCTATCCTGGCCGGGGATGCTCTGCTCACCCTGGCTTTCGGAGCGCTCACCCGGCTGCGGGAAAAGGGTTTTGACGCCGCAGTGGTGCTGCGGGTTATCCAGGAGGTTTATAGAGCGGCGGGCTCGCAGGGGCTGGTGGGCGGTCAGGCGGTTGATCTGGAATCTGAGGGTAACCCGGTAAGTGTAAAAACCCTGGAGTACATCCACAGCCATAAGACCGCGGCGCTTTTTTCCGCGGCGGTAAGGAGCGGCGCTTTGCTGGCCGGCGCAGGCGAGGATGAACTGCAGGCGTTAAGCGATTACGCCGCGGCATTTGGGCTGGCTTTCCAGATTACCGACGACCTGCTGGATCTGACGGGTGATCAAGCCCTGTTGGGCAAAAAACCGGGGAGCGATTTAGCCAAAAAGAAAGCGACCTACCCTGGGAGCCTGGGTGTGGATCAGGCCAGGGAGACGGCGGAACGCTGTGTCGAGCAATGTCTGCACAGCGTCGCCCGCTTCGGAGCGCCCGCGGGTTTCTTGAGGGACGCCGCCAGCTGCCTGGTGAACCGGGAAACATGATTAGTTACTATTTAGCTATATCCAAAGGCTGCTGGATTCCAGTGAAGCGACCATTATGGAGTCCCGGGTAACAGCATCAGGCGCAGCGAAGCTGCCGGTTCGGGCTGTGAGGACTGTTTGAGCACTCCAGAAGTTATAAATTCGCACTATAGTATCAGCGAGTTCCGCAGCAGCCCAGAACCGGCCTGAAGCAAGCCTTGATGCTGTCCGGGACGTAATAGGGAGCAAGCGGAATCCACCGGCCGATTTGATTTTATATGAAGTTGTGTTATAATATTTTTCACCGGATATATAGAATAGTGTAAACAGGTGGTGCAGTATTCTAGTCGCGGAGATCTGTTTCGAAGACGGGCCTAAAAATCCGTTACGGGCATATCAATGAAGTTCCTGGTGCTGGCTTTCGACGCCCAGTTGGGGGCTTGTGCTGGGAGTTAAGGAGGAAGGGCGATCTACAACGGCATGTAGGCGATGACCCTCCCTTCGCGGAGGCTCAAGTTTGTGGCCGACGGCTACGGCTTTGAGTTGAACCTGTATGCGGTGCCGTATAGCGCTGTGTGCAGCGTAGCCTGCCTTGAGTGGTGCTGGTGGATAGCTTGATACCGGCTCCAGCCGCAGGGGCCCTTGCGGCTGATAGCCGGAGTTGAAACCTTCACTGCAAAAGAGGCTAGAAACAGGTTGAAGTGTCGAGGAAATCTCCTAGACTGTCTGCATGAGGCGGCTTCTGTCGGGGATTAAAGTGTGGACTGAGTGGCAATCTAGCCCCGCTGTCGGCGACGAAGCGGAACAGGGTTAAAGGGAAACCGCCTGGACGGCGACGTCCTGGCGCCCTGTGGGGAAAACCTGCTGGACCTAAGCCGCAATATTTACCCGCCGGAAGACCACCTGTTTGCTTTATATCTTATCTTACATGATCAGGGTTGGAGGACGAGGTGGCAAGCCTTACCCCAACCTGTTTCCTTAATAATCGCAGGTGACGTTGATGTCTGATAGAACCTGGCTGCGCAGGGGACTGAGCACCGCTTGCCTGACCTTTGTCCTCAGCCTGCTGTTCAGCTACATATCCGATATCCTCCTGAGCAAGATCACTGTTATAGTATTAGCATTGCTATTACTGCTCTTCATTATTCTCATCGGCGTTCTCTTCGATATGATCGGCTTTGCCGCCGCGGCGGCTGAAATCGGTCCCCTCAATGCCAAAGCTGCGAACAGAGTGTGGGGGGCGCGGCAGGCAGTCAGATTGGTTAAGAATGTGGATCAGGTAGCGATTTTTTGCAATGATGTGATGGGCGATATCTGTGCCACGGTGGGGGGCGCTATCGGCGTTGCCATAGTCTTCCGGCTGATTGCAAACAGTCCGGGGCTGAACACGACGCTTTTGACCACGGTGATCACCGGGTTGGTGGCGGCGCTGGCCGTTGGGGGAAAGGCAATAGGCAAGGTCGTCGCTCTGGACGAGGCCACAGACGTCATGTTTCGCATCGGTCAGATTGTTGCCTGGGCAGAGAAACTGACAGGAAAAGAATTATTCCCGACAAAAGAGAAAAGGTGAAGTTCGTGATTTTAGAAACAATTGGATCACCCTCGGATTTAAAGAAGCTTACCTTCAATCAGATGGGGAAATTGGCTGAGGAGATCAGGGTTTATTTGCTGGAAATCATATCTCAAACAGGGGGGCATCTCTCTCCGAATCTGGGAGTCGTGGAACTGACTATCGCTCTTCATTATGTTTTTGATTCTCCTCGGGATAAAATTATCTGGGATGTTGGGCACCAGAGCTATGTTCATAAAATTCTTACCGGACGCCGGGAAGAGATGAAAACCCTGCGTCAGTTTAAGGGGCTGAGCGGCTTTCCCAAGGTAATGGAAAGCGCCCACGACTGTTTTGAGACCGGGCACAGCAGCACCTCTATATCTGCTGCCCTGGGCTTTGCGCTTGCTCGGGATCTTAAGCAGGAGGAACATTCGGTGATAGCTGTGATCGGAGACGGCGCCCTGACCGGGGGGATGGCCCTCGAGGCGCTGAATCACGCCGGGCAGTTAGGAACCCGCCTGATCGTTGTTCTCAACGACAACGAGATGTCCATTACGCGCAATGTGGGGGCTATGTCCGCTTATCTCAGCAGGCTGCGTACCGATCCCTTCTATCACAGGAGCAAAGAGGAGATCAGGGATGTACTGCAGCGTATCCCCAACATCGGGCCCAAGATGTTTAAGGCCGCTGAGCGCTTTAAGGGCAGTGTTAAATACCTGCTTGTGTCAGGGATGCTCTTTGAAGAATTGGGTTTTACATATCTGGGGCCGATCGACGGACATGATTTGAGAACGCTGAGCCGGGTTTTGCAGCGAGCCAAGCTGCTTTCCGGACCGGTATTGCTGCATGTCAAAACCGTTAAAGGAAAGGGCTATCCACCGGCGGAAAGGCGCCCCAATAAATTTCACGGGATCGGCTCTTTTGATCTGAAAACCGGCGAACCTCGTCCGGGGAAGCCTCAGCCTACATTCACCAGTGTTTTTGGTAAAACCGTTTTGCAGATGGCGGAGAAGCACCCGGAACTGGTAGCCATAACCGCGGCCATGTCTGAGGGGACAGGACTGTGTGAATTCAGCAGAAAATACCCCCGGCGATTTTTCGACGTGGGAATAGCCGAGCAGCATGCGGTGACCCTGGCCGCGGGTCTGGCTAGAAGCGGGCGCCTGCCTGTTGTGGCTATTTACTCAACATTTCTGCAGCGCGCCTATGACCAGATCGTTCATGACGTTGCTCTGCAGCGTTTGCATGTCGTCTTTGCTCTGGACCGTGCAGGTATCGTGGGTGAGGATGGAGAAACACATCAGGGTATTTTAGATCTTTCGTACCTGCGGCATATTCCCGGGGTGACCGTGATGGCGCCCAAGGACCAGAGTGAGCTGGCGGCTATGCTGAAGAGTTCTTTGCAGTATGACGGCCCCGTGGCCGTCCGTTATCCCAGAGGCGCCGGTCCCCAGACGGAGGTTGATTATCACCTGCCCGAACTCCCTTTCGGCAAGGGAGAACTGCTGCGCCAAGGTGAGGATCTGGCCATATTCGCTGTGGGAACCCTTGTCTATCAGGCACTGGAGGCGGCGGAAATCCTTTCCCGGGAAGGAAAGGAGGCGGCGGTGATCAACTGCCGGTTTATCAAGCCTCTGGATGAGCAGCTGCTTGTGGAGTGGTCGGAACGGACAAAAAGCGTCGTTACTATTGAGGAGAATGTGCTCGCCGGCGGCTTCGGCAGCGCTGTATTGGAGATGCTGGCAGACCGCGGCTACCGGGGGAAAGTTGCCAGAATGGGCATTGACGACTGTTTTTTGGAGCACGGGGCGGCCGACCTGCTGCGCCGGAAAGCAGGGTTGGATGCGGCGGGTATCGTTGATTTTATTAAAAAGAAAGGCTGGCTCGACAGCTGATGTCCAGGTCAAAGAAAAGGCGGATCGATCAACTCCTGGTGGATAAAGGCTTCTTCACCAGCCGCGAGAGGGCGCGGCGCGGCTTGATGGCGGGCGTTGTTTTCTATGAGGGAAACAGGATTGATAAACCGGGGACCTTAGTGGATGCGGATGGCGAGATAGAGGTTAAAAAGGACCCTTGTCCCTTTGTCGGCCGCGGCGGCCTCAAACTGGAGGCTGCTCTCCGGGAGTTCGACGTTCCCGTCAGGGGGCGGACGGCCCTCGACGCCGGGGCGTCGACCGGGGGTTTTACGCAGTGCCTGTTGAGATGGGGAGCAAAAATGGTCTATGCCGTAGATGTGGGGTATGGACAGCTGGACTGGGAGCTGCGCCGCGATGAGAGGGTCAGGGTGCTGGAAAGAACTAATTTGCGTTATCTCACTCCTGAGCAATTAGGGGCGGAGGTGGATCTGGCGACCCTCGATCTCTCTTTTATCTCTCTGGCAAAGGTTTTTCCTGCCGTCAGGGAACTTCTGAGCAGCGAGGGGGATGTTATTGCTCTTGTCAAGCCTCAGTTCGAAGCGGGCCCGGAGCTTGTGGGCAAAGGCGGCATCGTCAGGGACCCCGCCGTTCACCGTCAGGTTTTGCTGAACACGATCAAGAAAGCGTCGGAGTTGGGATTTCAATACAGGGATGTCGCCTATTCGCCTCTCTGTGGGAGCGACGGCAATATCGAATTTTTTTTGTTGCTTGGTTCAAACGGCGCTGAACTGCGCCGGGATCTGAGGACAGAGATCGGGGCTATAGTGGAAAAAGCGCACTCTGTACTGGCAGATAGGCGCCGCAGGTGATATTGAGGAGGCAGCAATGAAACAAGTAGGATTGATTGTCAATTTGCGCAAGGTCCGGGGCGGAAGGTTTCTGGATATTCTCACCGAATGGTTTGAACAGAGAGGGATCAGGGTAGTGCTCCCCCAGACGACAGAACTCAAGGACACCCCCTCTTACGGCTGTCCGGAGATCAATTTTCTGGAGGAAGTGGATCTGATTCTAACGCTGGGCGGGGACGGCACGCTGCTGGGCGCGGCACGGCAGACCGCGGGGAAAGGAATCCCTATTTTAGGGATCAATCTTGGGCAACTGGGGTTTTTGACCGATTTGGAGATGACCGACCTTTTTCCCTGTCTGGAGAAATTGATCGAGGGCGACTATGAAGTCGAATCACGCATGATGCTCGATGTGCAGATTCTCCGTGACGGTATTCCGGTGAATAAATTGACGGCATTTAATGACGCGGTGATCTCTAAAGGCCCTATTTCCAGGATTATCAGGCTGGAAACATATGTGGGAGGAGATTATATGGCGACTTACAGGGCGGACGGGATCATTGTCGCCTCGCCTACCGGCTCCACCGCCTATTCCCTTTCCGCAGGAGGCCCAATCGTCAATCCTCAGCTGGAATTAATGATTGTCACACCCATTTGTCCTCATACGCTGCATGCCAGGCCCTTTATACTATCTGATCAACAGGAGATAAGAATAATCATGAGATCCGACACCTCCGAGGCGATCCTGACGATCGACGGACAGGTTGGTTTCTCCTTGTTAAAGGATGACAATATTGTAATTTGCAAAGCGGATGTTTATACTAAACTTGTCAAAGTGAAGAAACGCTCTTTTTCCGATGTTCTGAGACAGAAATTTCGGTAATGATAATCTTAAAAAGGGAGGAAGCTGCGGCGTGAACAAGAGACTTTTTTCCTTACCGGCGACGATTCCTTGGGCAGCGGCGGGATGGATCCTTCTATGAAGCTGTCCAGGCGGCAGGCTATACTGGAGATCATTGAAGAAAAGGAGATCACTACACAGAGACAACTGGCGGAGGAACTGCTTGCCAGGGGTTTTAAAACCACTCAGGCGACTATTTCTCGGGATATCAAGGATCTGCATTTGGTTAAGGCGCCTTTGGGCCCCGCATCCTATCGCTATGCAAGACCCGGCGAGTTAGACACCCATCAGAGCTACGATCGCCTGCGCCGTCTGTTCAGGGAAAATGTGGTGAAGCGAGATTTCAGCGAAAACCTTATCTTAATCAGAACCCTGCCCGGGGCTGCTCATAATGTCGCCTTTGCCCTCGATCACTCCGGTTGGGAGGACGTGATGGGCACCGTTGCCGGTGACGATACTATTCTGATGATCATCAAGCCGCGGGATGCTGTCGAACAGGTGATCAAACGTATAGACGAGCTGTTGAGGTGAGGGGGATTTAAATGCTGGTCCAGCTTGTGATCCGGGACTTCGCCTTAATTGAAAAAGTTGAATTAATGCTGGGGACAGGCTTGAATGTGCTCACAGGGGAAACCGGGGCGGGTAAATCCATTATCGTCGACGCCATGAATCTGCTGGTGGGGGGACGCGCATCCAGCGACCTGGTGCGTAACGGAGCGGAAAAAGCGCTGGTGCAAGGGTATTTTGACTGCAGAAGCTGCCGGCAGGTTGTGGAGAAGGCGGCAGAATTGGGTTTGCCGCTCAGTGAAGATCAGATGCTGCTCCTTACCCGAGAGGTGAGCCGCGGGGGGAGAAGCGCCTGCCGCGTCGACGGGCAGGCGGTTCCGCTGGCTGTCTATCGCCCCTTTGGAGAACTGCTTGTCGATCTTCACGGGCAGCATGAGCACCAGTCGCTGCTGCGGGTAGGGCAGCAGCGTGAACTGCTTGATCGTTATTGCGGCGCCGCGGTGCTGCAACAGCGATCCCTTGTCTCTAAAATATACAGAAAGATGACGCTGTTGAGGGATGAATATGGAAAGGAACAGTTAAGCGGAGAAGAGGCCCGCCGCCGCCTGGATTATCTTCAATACGCCGCGGCTGAGATCGACCGTGTGCAGCCTACTCCCGGGGAAGAGGAAGAACTGCAGCAAAAAAGGGAACGCCTGCGCTATGCCGAGAAGCTGGCCAGTCTTGCGCAGGGCGCCTTTGCCGAATTGACAGGGAATGACGGAAAGATTGTCCCCGCCTATGACCTCCTCAGCTCGGTCACGGAGAAGCTCAGGGAAATAGCGCAGATCGACGGCGCGGCGGAGGAGATGGCGCAATCCATGGATGGTATTCTCTTTGGCCTGGAGGATCTAATAGGAAAACTGAGGTCTTATCAGGAGGGACTCGATTTTGACCAGGATTATGCCGAGGAAGTGGAAGAAAGGCTTTTTTCCTTGCGGGACTTGATGCGCAAATATGGAGCGTCTCTTGCCGAGGTCTGCGACTATCGCCTCCAGGCCGCGGCAGAAATGGAAAAGCTGCAGGGGAGAACTGAACATAAGGAAATGCTCGGGAAAGAGTATGAAAAGACTTTGCAGGAGTATAATTCGGAAGCGGAGCAACTGAGTTCTTTGCGGCGTGAGGGGGCTGCTTCCCTGTCTCGCTCCTTGGCGGCTGAGCTTCATGGACTGGGCCTGGAAAATGCACGCCTGGAAATCGGTTTCACACGAGCCGCGGCGCCTTCCGCGGCAGGCTATGATCTGCCCGAATTTTTGTTCAGCGCCAATCC
This sequence comes from Thermacetogenium sp. UBA4966, assembly GCA_002397275.1. Classification (GTDB taxonomy): domain Bacteria; phylum Bacillota; class DSM-12270; order Thermacetogeniales; family Thermacetogeniaceae; genus Syntrophaceticus. Next base: position 13,525 of record DHAA01000031.1, read on the forward strand.
CGGGGCGCCGCTTAAACCTTTGGCCAGGATCGCTTCCGGCGGTGAGATGTCCCGCGTTATGCTGGCCCTGAAAGTCGTACTGGCTGAAAACGATCAGATCCCCACCCTTATCTTTGATGAGATCGACGCCGGGATCGGAGGACTGACGCTGCAGGCGGTTGCAGAGCGCCTGGCGGCGCTGGGAATGGAGAAACAGGTTTTATGCGTGACTCATGCCCCTCATATTGCCGGGCGGGGGCGGACGCATTTTTATGTTGAAAAGTCGGTTAGCCGGGGCAAAACAGAGATTCACGTCTCTCTTCTGGACCCCGGGCAGCGGGTGGACGAGGTGGTGCGTATGCTGGGAGGCGCTGCAGATGAAGAGGCGGCCCGGAATCACGCTCTGCAGATCCTGAAAAATGGGGGTGATCAATAAAAAAAAGGTATAAATAAACGGGGACAAGGTTATTTTAAAATTGGAGGTAGTTCAGCCAGGAGATATTGTAGGAGTGAAGCAAGATTAAGACCACTGATCGGCGTAAGATTCCCGGTCTTTTTTTCTTTGTGATCATCTTTGTAACCAGCTGCGTTTTATTGACTCAATTTGCCGCCGTGGTTCCGGCGCGGCTGCGAGTCAGCGTAGGGGAAAAGGTAGCGCTGCATAATCTTTTTCCTGAATATATTTCCACACGCTTAACCGCTCTGGTGTTTCAGGATGAACAGGTGCTGGAGTGGCAGGATGACGGAGGGAACGAATTTTCCTTGCAGCAGGAAGAATCGCCCACAGCGGTTATTCCGGGCAGCGCTAATTTGGATCTGCGTATTTTTGGTGTGATTCCCTTTAAGAGGGTCACCCTGCAGGTTGTCCCTCCGGTTAAGGTGATGGTCGGCGGCCATTCCATCGGGGTTCTGCTCAGTTCGGATGGCGTGCTGGTGATGGGATATTCCGATATCAGACTGGAGAACGGCGGCAAGTCATGCCCCGCCAAAGAGGCGGGCCTGTCTCGCGGGGCAGTGATCTTGAGCGTCGAGGGTACGGCGGTGAACAGCGACGCCCATCTGAGTTTTCTCATCGACAGTCTAGCCAGGGAAAAGGATGAGATAAGGTTAACCGTGAGGTATCAGGGAAAAAAGAAGGAAATAACGGTTAAACCGCAGTTTTGCAGCGAGACGCGGCGTTACCGTATCGGGCTTTTGGTGCGTGACGGGGCTGCGGGAGTGGGAACTCTCACTTTTTACGACCCCCAGTCAAAGAAGTACGGCGCTTTGGGCCATATTATTACTGCTTCCGGATCCGACGAGTCCTGGGACTTTAAAGAGGGCAGGATTGTCCCGGCCTCTGTGCAATCGATACAGAAGGGTGAAAGGGGGAGAATAGGAGAAAAAGTTGGATTTTTTGGAGGAGAGGGCATTTCCGGAACCATAACAAAGAATACTCAGTTTGGCATTTTTGGTGTTTTGCGTTATAATATGACGAATCCAGTCTTCCCCGAACCCCTGCCTGTGGCTATGGGATACCAGCTAAAGGAGGGACCCGCTACTCTGCTCACAGTATTGAACGACGAAAAGATCGAAGCATTCCAGGTTTCCATACAAACTATTTTTTCACGGCCGCGTGCGGACGGCAAGGCGTTCATTATTAAGGTCACAGATCCGGAGCTGATCCGCAAAACCGGCGGCATTATCCAGGGTATGAGCGGTAGTCCCATTATTCAAGGAGGAAAGCTGGTGGGCGCGGTGACCCATGTTCTCGTCAACGATCCTACACGGGGGTATGGGGTGCCGGCAGAGGTGATGCTGGAAGAAACGGGTTTATTGTCTAGGGAAAAATTGGGGGGAGCGACGGGTTTTTCCGATACGCTTTATAACGACAGAATATGAATTATAGTCTTCGCTTATGTTCCAGGATAAGTCATCATCTTGCATAATTCGAAGCAGGAGATAGTTGGCGAAGCGTCGAAATTAAATCAGAATTTAGATTAGTAATATAAGGAATTAAGTAATTAGGAGGCGAAAATATTGGTTAACAGGATTAATATCATGATAGTGGATGATAACAGGGACTTCTGCGAAATTTTAAAAGAATATTTTGAAGGAATCGAAGATTGTGTAGTTTCAGGGGTGGCACATAACGGTTTGCAGGCGCTGGATCTGCTTCATGAGAAATTGCCTGATGTGATTATTTTAGACCTGATCATGCCGCATCTGGACGGAATCGGTGTTCTGGAAAAGCTGTCTTTGGACTACGGAGAGGACAGGCCGAAGGTGATTATACTCACCGCTTTCGGACAGGAGGCCATGACGAGGCGGGCGGTAGAACTGGGCGCCAACTACTACATCCTCAAGCCCTTTGACCTGGAAATTCTGGCCAACCGGGTCAGACAGCTGGCTAATAACCAGGCGGGGCATACGCCCAACACATTCCCCAGGACGCGCAATCTGGATGTGGATGTCACCAATTTGATGCATCAGATGGGGATTCCGGCGCATGTGAGGGGCTATCAGTATATCAGAGATGCCATCCTGATGGTGATAGAAGAGATGAGCCTGTTGGGAGCGGTGACCAAAGAGCTTTATCCGGCTATCGCCGAGAGGTACAATACAACCCCCAGCAGAGTGGAGAGGGCGATCAGGCATGCGATTGAACTTGCCTGGGACCGCGGCAATGTGGATCTGATGACCAAGTTTTTTGGCTATACCATCGATGTGGAGAGAGGGAAACCTACTAATTCAGAATTCATCGCGATGGTGGCGGACCGTCTGCGGGTAGGAACCAAGGTGGGCTGATTACTTGCAACCCGTTCTTCTATAGTATAAAATTGAAAAAAGTATAGGTGACGAGGCAGGCAGATTAAAATGGACATTAAGGGAAAAGCGAAGGTGGATAAGCGCACCAAAAACCTTGTCAAACGCCTGTGCAGTCATGATATCGCGGTAATAGACCACGCGGACCTCGACGAACTGGCGGCGGAAGCCCTGATCTTATGCCGCCCCAAGGCTGTGATCAATGCAAGTTCTTCGATAACCGGAAGGTATCCTAATGCGGGTCCCCTTAACCTGATCAGGGCGGGGGTCCCGCTTCTTGATGCAGCAGGACCAAGTGTAATGAGTGATATTCATGACGGGGACGAGCTGCTTGTTTCAGGGGAAGAGATTATCTGTCAGGGCAGATGGATCGCCCGCGGCAGTCTGCTTACCGAATCCGCGGTGCAGGAAAAAATGTCCGCGGCCAAGCGGAATGTTAAAAAAGAGCTGGCCAGTTTTGTGAATAACACCCTTGAATACGCCCGCAGGGAACAGGGGCTGATCCTGGGGGATTATCCTGTTCCCCGGCTGCAGACCAAGATACGCCGCCAACAGGCCCTGGTCGTCGTGCGCGGAGCAGGATTTCAGGAGGATATTCTCGCTGTCAAGTCCTATATCGATGAGGTCAAGCCCGTTATGATCGGCGTTGACGGCGCCGCCGACGCCCTTATGGAATTGGGATATAAACCGGATCTCATCGTCGGCGATATGGACAGCGTCTCTGATCGGGCGTTGATGTCCGGCGCGGAAATAGTGGTTCATGCCTATCCTGACGGCAGGGCGCCGGGGCTGGAAAGGGTTGAACAGCTGGATTTGCGCGCCGTTGTTTTTCCCGCCCCGGGAACCAGCGAGGATATCGCGCTCCTTTTGGCTTATGATAAGGGGGCTGAATTAATTGTCGCCGTGGGGACGCACACCAACATGATCGACTTTCTGGAGAAGGATCGCTCCGGGATGGCCAGCACTTTTTTGGTTCGGCTGAAGGTCGGCTCGATTCTGGTCGATGCTAAAGGGGTAAGCAAGCTTTACAGGCAGAGACTGGGAATGAAATACCTGGCGCAGATATTCCTCGCCGCTCTGCTCCCCCTGTTGGTGATCGTGATCGTGTCCCCTACGATCAAGAGTTTTCTTAAGCTCTTTCTCATGCAGCTGAAACTTATACTGCATATTTGACCTGCAGCCTTTCCGGCGAAAGGGGGTAATTTATCTGATTATCGATTTCAAATATCACATAGCGTCGCTTGCCGCCGTCTTTCTTGCTTTAGCCATGGGGATTTTAATCGGCACCTCTATGATCGGGAGCGATACTATCTCCAAGCAGCAGAAGAAAATGATCGAGGGCATTGAGAAGGAGTTTACTCTCCTGCGCGAGGAGAACAAGGCAAATGCCGACGCTCTTCTCCAGGCGCAGGAAGTGATGTCCGATCAACAGCGGTTCGATCAGGAAGTGCTCCCCATCCTGGTGCGCAACAAACTGCAGGGACGAAAGATTGCCGTTGTTGATCTGAACTACGACCGGGATCACGACGGGCTGGCTAATGTGCTCCGTTCGGCAGGCGCGGAGGTGCCGTCGGCCACCGTGATCAATCTGGGCTTATTGGCTGATTCAGATTTAAGCAAACAGACTGCAGAAATGCTGGGTAAAGAGGATTCCGATCTGGAAAAATACCTGCCAGATCTGGCACGATTACTGGCAGATGCCGTTGCCGCAGGGGCGAACAGCGATCTGGTCAGGTTTCTTGATGACCATGAGGTTTTGAAAATGTCGGGAACCTATGGCCCTCCTCTGCAGGATGTGGTGGTTATCGGCGGTTGTGAAAATAAAAAGAATGACAACTTTAAGAATTTCGATCAGGTGATGATCAAGTCCTGGCAAAAAGCAGGCTATAATGTTTACGGGGTTGAGGACAGCGATACCGCTGTTTCTTATATGCGTTATTATCACAGCAACAGTTTAAGCACTGTGGATAATATTGATACGGTTTATGGGCAGGTGTCTCTGGTAATGGCCATCTACGGCTATCCGGGGCAGTACGGCGTTAAGCAGACGGCGGAATCATTCCTGCCCCCTCTGGAATAGGATGTGAGTTATGTTTGATCTCTGTGTTGATTCCCGCTTATAATGAAGGCGAGGGGATCGCTGATACGATCAGGGCTGTTCGTCAGGTTCCGGGTGTTGAGCAGGTAATTGTGGCAGACGACGGCTCCGAGGACGATACGGCTGAGCAGGCAAGGCTTGCCGGAGCTGAGGTGATCAGTCTTCCCCGAAACTGCGGGAAAGGGAATGCTTTAAATTTGGGCGTATCCCATCTTACTCAGCCGGTGATAGCTCTCTTGGACGGCGATCTGGGTGCAAGCGCCGCCCAGTTGGATATTCTGGCGCGTCCTGTTTTGGACGGAGAGGCGGATCTAACGATCGCTGCTTTTCCTTCCGTAAAAAAAACAGGCGGATTTGGTTTGGTAAAAGGGCTGGCCGCAAGGGGAATCCGTTGCTTTACCGGGCTGCGTCTGCAGGCGCCGCTGTCCGGACAGAGGGTAATGCGCCGCCAGACGCTCGACGCGGTGCTCCCTTTTGCTTCCGGTTTTGGCGTGGAGGTGGCTATGACTATCGCCGCGGCTCGAGCAGGTTTCCGTGTGCGGGAGGTCCAGACCACAATGAGGCACCGATTCACAGGAAGGGATCTGTCCGGATTTCTTCACCGCGCCAAACAATTCCGCCATGTTCTGCTGACTTTTTTCCGGATTGCTGCTAAAAGAGGTGTATAAATGAAGATCTTGCTCGGCGCGGGTTTGGGATTTTTACTGACCCTGATCTGTCGCCCTTTTTTGTTAAAAATGCTGCGGGAAACAGGCGCCGCCCGTCCCAATTACCGCGGGGAATTAATACCGGTTGGGATGGGGTTAATTTTTGTATTTGTCTATGTTTTTGCAGCTTTTCTGCTTGTTCGCTGGGTCGCCCCGCTGCCCGCGGTTGTGTTTACGCTGGGTATTATTTTTTTCGCCATACTGGGTCTGCTCGACGACCTGCTGGGGTCGGGGGAAAACCGCGGCTTGAAGGGCCACTTCGCCGCTCTCCTGCACGGGAAGCTTACCACAGGAGCTCTCAAGGCGATAGGAGGCGGGATCGGCGCCCTGCTTTTTTCTTTTATATCTCTAGCCGGACGCCCCTGGTGGGAGGTGCTGACCGCGGCGCTGCTCATCGCCTTGGCCGCCAATACCGTCAACCTCGTGGATCTGCGGCCGGGCAGAGCGATCAAGGTTTTTTACCTGTGGTTTTTTCTTTTGCTGGGATTCTTCTGGGATAAGGAGACTCTGGCGCTTCTCGCTCCTCTGGCGGGAGGGCTTCTGGCATTGGCGCCCACCGACCTGAAGGCCAGAGGGATGCTTGGCGATACAGGGGCTAATCTTTTAGGAGCGGCGCTGGGGATGACCAGCGTCTGGGCGACGGCATTTTCCATTCAGCTGGCGGTGGTCGTCTTTCTCCTTCTACTGCATTTGTTTACGGAGAAATACTCGCTGACCGGCATCATTGAAAGGAATCGCCTCCTGAGTTATTTGGATAATTTAGGGAGATCAAAATAGGGGGTCTTGCTGTGACCGAACCAGGCAAAATAAATGAGGATAGGCTCTTTCAGGAGTTTGTCACTCTGGCGGAGATCGCTTCGCCGTCCTTTAAGGAGCGTGAACTGGCGGACTATTTGTGCGATCGTTTGCAGGGGCTAGGGTTGGCCGTTGAAGAGGATGATACGGGGAAGGTGATCAACGGCAGCACCGGAAATCTGCTGGCGCGCCTGCCCGGCCGCAAGGATTATCCCCCCCTTCTTTTTGTCTGCCACATGGATACGGTTACCCCCGCGGATGGTGTGCGGGTAACCTTCGAGAAGGGGGTCTTTCGCTCCCAGGGCGATACTGTTTTAGGCGGTGATGATAAAGCCGGGATAGCCTCTCTGATTGAGGTTTTGGAGATGATCCGTGAGGGAGCGGCGCCCTGCCGCCCTCTGGAAATCCTGCTTACAGTGGGAGAGGAGCGCGGCCTCCTGGGGAGCAAGAACTTCGACATCGGCAGGCTTAGGTCACGCCTGGGTTATGTGCTTGATTCCAACGGCCCTCCCGGGACGATCATTACCGCGGCGCCGGCTCAGAACGTTTTGTATGTCACTGTCAAGGGGAGAGCCGCGCACGCCGGATTCGAACCGGAAAAGGGAGTAAATGCCATCAAAATAGCCGGCGATGTTATCTCGCGGCTTCGTTTGGGAAGGATTGATGAGGAAACCACATCCAATATCGGGATTATCGAAGGGGGCAAAGCCACCAACATCGTCCCTGATGCGGTCTATATCCAGGGGGAGACGAGAAGCCTGGACCGGAGCAAGCTGGATGCTCTAACTGATGAGATCAGGAGAGAATTTGAGCTGATCAAGGAAATACCCGGGGCAGACAGTGAAATGCGCGTCACTTTCGAGTACCCGGAGTACAGGCTCCAGCCGCAGCAAGAGGCAGTCAGCTCTGCAGCCGAGGCCGTTAAAAGGGCGGGGCTGGAAGTGCGGTTTGCGACCAGCGGAGGAGGAAGCGACGCCAACATACTCAATGCGGCGGGGTTGCCGGCTGTTAATCTTGCCATGGGTATGCAGAAGGCGCATACAACCGAGGAGTTCTTGGAGTTCAGGGATCTGATCGATGTTGTTCGTATTCTTTGGGAAATTGTTCGCGCTGATGCCGATGATTTTTCAGGGGAAGTGGTTTAAATTGATTTCCTGGAAAAAGGGGACGGTGCTCAGGGTATTGAGCTCCCTCGAACAGATCCAGGAGCTGGATGTGGAGATGGAGGGGCTTCCCGGCCGCGCCTGGAATTTTCCCTTGCTGACCGGAGAGGCTTCCGCCGGGGATCAGGTCTATCTGAATACCACTGCTGTGGAGAAAAAGCTGGGCAGCGGCGGCTATCACTTCGTGATCGCCAACCTCAGCCGTCTTCCCGCACCCGACCCCGGGGAGGGGCATATTATGAAGCTGCGCTATACTCCTTATCAGATCAAGGTTTTAAGCGCAGAAGAGGAAGAAAGCCCCTATCATCAGCAGATCAAGGAGTTCGCCTCTCTCGGCGGAACGCCTGTGGTTGTGGCCACGCTGCACAGTATGCTGGCGCCTGCCGCGGCGGGCTATCTGGCGGCCGGGGGGATGGGGAGAATAGTGTTTGTGATGACCGATGGAGCGGCACTCCCTCTTGCTCTGAGCGATACTGTCCGCGCTTTGAAAGCGAAAGGGATGCTGATGGGCACGGTATCGGCCGGGCATGCTTTCGGGGGTGATCTGGAAAGCGTCAATATTTACTCCGGCTTGATCGCCGCCTATCAGGTCTTGCGGGCCGAGTTGATCATCGTCGCCATGGGCCCCGGCATCGTCGGTACGGGTACGAGGTGGGGTACGACTGCTATAGAGCAGGGGGAGATTATCAACGCGGTGGGGGTGCTGGGCGGTCGGGCGATCGCGGTTCCGCGCATCAGCTTTGCCGACCCGCGGCCGCGCCATCAGGGGGTAAGCCACCACACCCTGACCGCCCTGGGAAGCGTTGCGCTGCAGGAGGCCTTGCTCGCTCTGCCGCAGGTTGAGGCCGAACAGATGTCTGTGATCAACAGGCAGCTCGAACAATCCGGCATATTTGCGCGCCACCAGGCAGTGATCAGGGATGGCCGCCCTGCCTTGCGCTACCTGGAGGAGCAGGGGATTACGGTGAAGAGTATGGGGCGTTCTCCCGCTGACGACCCTGTTTTTTTTATGGCTGCCGGAGCGGCGGGAGCGGCCGCCGCGGAGGAATCGATAAAATTAAGGAAGAGTGTGAGGTAATATGGAGAAAACGGATGAAGCCAGGCTCAAAGAAACATTTGTTTCATCAGAGGAGATCTTCAAGGGCAAGGTGATCGACGTTCAGGTGGACAGCGTGCGGCTGCCGGATGGGAATATGGCAAAGCGGGAAGTCGTCAGGCATCCCGGCGCGGTGGTGATCCTGTCGCTGACAGATAAAGGGGATGTTGTGATGGTGCGGCAGTACCGCCATGCGACAGGGGAGATACTGCTGGAGCTGCCCGCCGGCAAAAGAGATGGCGAAGAAGACCCGCTCGCTTGCGCGCAGAGAGAACTGGAGGAGGAGACAGGCTACAAAGCTTCAGAGCTGCGAGTGATCAATTGTTTCTATACCTCGCCGGGCTTTTGTAATGAACTGATCTATTTGATCGAGGCAAGGGGGCTGGTCCAGGGAGAGGCGTGTCCGGATGAAGGGGAGTTTATCGACGTTTTGACCATACCGCTGCACGAGGCGGCGCGCATGGTTTTTGACGGAGAGATCAAGGACGCCAAAACAGGATTTGGGCTGCTCGCCGCTTGCTATCTGCAAGAGCCATGCTCAAAAAGTCAGGGGGAATGCGGGTGACGGAAGGCGGTAGAACGATCAATGTAACCACCGATGCCAGCGGGGCATATCAAGCTGCTTGCTGCGGGCATGTGGTGGTCATCGTCGATGTGATAGATATGAGCACAACGCTGGAGGCCGCGCTGCAGAGTGGCGCCGCGCTGGTCCTGGGGGCAAGCCCCCTGCCTTGCCGGGCGCCGGTTCCTGTCAATCCGGCAAAGATAGGCAGTTACGCCGCCATGATCGCTCAAAGGCTGAAGGCAGAGGTGGTGGTCATAGCTGAGCCGCGTATCGATAAGCCTGCGGAACGCCTGAAGAGGGCTGCCGGATTCCTGGAAGGGCTTCATGCCGCGGGCATAGAGGAAGAGGGGGTCTACCCCAATCAGGGCGCTGAAACAGCAGGATTGGTAGATTTCAAAGATAAAGTAGTGGCTGCGGTGACCGATTGCGGAGGCGCCGCATTTGACGCCGCTTTTAACGCCGGAGCACCTGTGGCGACGGCTACCGTAGCCCGCACTCCCGGACGCACAGGATGGGAGAATGCCGCGGCCGCGTTGGGGAGGGCCGCAAGGATCGCCCGGGAAGAAGGGCGGGGAATTTCTCTTGTTGCAGCCAGCGGCAAGGCTCTGGAGGATGTTCTGGCGGTACGCTATCTGTCGGAACAACTTTTATTGCAGAGAATTCGCCGGTAAAGTAATTGGTTTATTTTTCCCCGCATAGAATCTTCTAAGGGAGGAAAGTATTTCTTGCCGGGGGAGGTAATCCATGCGTTGGGCGAAGACTTCTATAACAGTCAATAATCAGAAAGAAATGTTTATTCCTCTGCTCCTGTCCGCCGGTTTTTTTTTAGGCGGGTTGATGTTAGGCGCCGTTATCCTGCATACGCTTAGCCCGCTGATCAGCCAGGAGTTGCAACGATATCTCGTTTCCTATATTAAGGCCGCCTCTTTATATGCGGAGGGCTCTATCCCCGGGTTTAAGAACTGGCTGCAGATAAGCAAGATGCAGACCGTTTCACTGGGCCTGCTCTGGGTCTGCGGGCTGACCGTCGTGGGGAGTCCCTTTATCTCTCTGATCATCGGCGCCCGAGGGTTTGTTGTGGGCTTTACTGTGGGTTTCCTGGTCCAAGAAGAGGCGGGAAAGGGGCTGTTGCTGGCCATAGCCGGTGTGCTTCCCCAAAATCTCTGCTATATACCGGCTTTTCTGGGCGCCGGCGCCCTGGCATTCTATTTTTCTCTCAACCTGATGCGTTTTCAGGGCGCATTCCTCCGCCGCATAGGCGTTTATTCCCTGTTTTTTTTATTGTTTTTGCTGCCGGTTCTCCTGGGCGCCTGGTTGGAAACCTACCTGGCGCCGGGACTGTTGCGCCTGGCGATCTCGCTTTTCTAAATAAACTTGCCGGAAACCTTTTGCATGTATTTTCAGCGCGGCCTGTGCATATGTATTAAAGGATGGCGCCCAATAATTGGTTACTTATGAAATCTCTGAGGGGGCGGAAGCTGATGATGCTGATCACGATCACCAATTGGAAGCATAAGGCTGCGGTAGTTATTAAGCTGTTGGTTTTTCTGTTGCTGATTGGTCTTATTGTTCCGCAGTTTTTATTTTTCATTGCAGGAGGGCTGGCCGATACCAAGGATGACAATTCCAATTTAATGCGTGTGGAAAAGGGAACGCTCGACGACTCCGCTGAAGAGATCAATTTTTGGGAAAGGCTTTCCCGGTTTTACTTCGGGGGGGAGCCTGGTTCTATCCCTTGAAGTTGCTCCGCCGTCAAGGGCAAGAACAAGGCTGCATATTAACGCTAAAAAAACCTCTGCCTTTCTGGAAACGGGGAGGAGTTTTTTTTTATATGTGGAATTCTTCTTGGAGAGGAAATTATTTACGGGGGAATGTTTTTTGAGCCATGAGCTTGATAGTCAGTTTAATGATTATTTAGTTTTCTTACGCGTCGAACGGGGGCTGGCAGAGAATACCGTGTCCTCTTACCGCTATGATTTGGAGCAATATGTTTCTTTTTTAAAGGGGAGGGGGCTGACACTGCCGGAGGCGACGCAGGGGGTCGTTTTCAGCTTTTTAAATGATCAGAGGCGCCAAAAGCGCAGCGCCAGAACCAGGTCGCGTAAGCTGGCCGCGATCCGAGGCCTATACCGCTTTTTTCTGCAGGAGGGACGGATCAGCGCGGACCCGACGGAGAATCTGACCTCTCCCAAACTGGAAAAGAACCTGCCGCGGGTGCTGAGCATACAGGATATTGATCTGCTGCTCTCTCAGCCCAATAGCGGAACAGTGATCGGACAGCGGGATAAGGCCATGCTGGAACTGCTCTATGCTTCAGGGATGCGGGTATCGGAAATGCTGGGTTTGGATACGGAACACCTCAATTTGAACCTGGGGTTTGTCCGCTGTATGGGGAAGGGTTCCAGGGAAAGGGTCATACCCGTTGGCGAAGTGGCCTGCAGGTGTCTGCGGGAATATCTTTCCCGCAGCAGGTTAAAGTTAAGGAAGAAGAGCTTTGAGCGGGCCGTTTTTTTGAACAAGCACGGCAGGCGTTTGACGCGTCAGGGATTTTGGAAAATACTGAAAGGCTATGCCCAGAAAGCCGGAATACAAAAAGAGCTTACTCCGCATGTATTGCGCCATTCGTTTGCCACACATCTCCTGGAAAACGGCGCTGATTTAAGGGCGGTTCAGGAAATGCTGGGTCATGCCGATATTTCGACAACACAAATTTATACTCATCTGAGTCAAGGAAGGCTGAGGGAAGTATATGAAAAAGCACATCCTAGATCGTAAATGCAGACGGGCTTTGATACTGGTAATGGATGGAATGGGGGTGGGGGAGCTTCCGGATGCCGGCTCTTTTGGGGACAGCGGTTCCTGCACCCTGGGGAACCTGGCGGAGGCGGTTGGCGGCCTGCATCTTCCCACTCTGGGAGTGCTGGGACTGGGGAATATTATCCCCATTGCAGGCGTCCCTCCTGTGGAAAAGCCGCGGGCAGCCTATGGAAAGATGGCGATGCGTTCGCCGGGGAAGGATACCACCAGCGGTCACTGGGAGATGAGCGGTTTGATTCTGAAAAAACCCTTTCCCACTTATCCTGACGGATTCCCGCCGGAGGTGATTATCCCTTTTGAAGAGAGGATCGGGAGAAAGACACTGGGCAATAAGGCGGCGTCCGGGACAGAGATTATCGAGGAACTGGGCGCCCGGCATATGGAGACAGGTTTCCCCATCGTCTACACCTCCGCGGACAGTGTTTTTCAGATAGCCGCTCATGAGGAGATAATACCGCTTCCCGAGCTTTACCGGATCTGTGAGGCGGCAAGAGGCTTGCTTACCGGCCGCCATGCGGTGGGAAGGGTGATCGCGCGCCCCTTTATCGGAGAGCCCGGCAGTTTTCAGCGCACGGCGCGGCGCCATGATTATTCTCTTGCGCCCCCCGGCCTAACGCTCTTTAATGCTCTGAGCGGCGGCGGATATCAGGTGATAGCCGTGGGTAAGGTAAACGATGTCTTTGCGGGCAGCGGTGTTACACAATCCATCCCTGCCTTCGGGAACGCGGAGATATTTTCGCAGGCCAGGGAAGCCTTTAATAAACTTGACCGCGGGCTCGTCTTCGCTACTCTGGTCGACTTCGACACCCTCTATGGCCATCGCAACGATACGCAGGGCTTAGCCGGCGCTCTGCAGCAGTTTGATTCCTGGCTGCCCCCCCTCCTTTCAGAAATGCGGAGCGGGGATCTGGCGGCCATCACCGCGGATCACGGCTGTGACCCGACCACGCCCAGCACCGATCACTCCAGAGAGTATGTTCCTTTGCTCGTTGCGGGGCCTGATGTTAAACCGGTTTTTGTGGGAACGCGCCCCACGATGGCCGATTTGGGGGCTACGTTGGCGGCGCTTTTCGGCGTCGGACAGGGCGAGGGAACCCCCATCAAAGAAATTTTGGAAGGGATGGGCGCTGATGCGGGCGCTTGATCTGATTATCAAAAAGAGAAACGGCGGCCGGTTAAATTTTGAGGAGATAGATTATCTGATTGAGGGCTATGCCTGCGGGGTTATTCCTGATTTTCAGATGTCTGCCTTTTTAATGGCGGCATATCTGCGAGGGCTTGACTATTCGGAAACAATCGAAATGACGAGAGCTATGATCAAGTCCGGCGATACCCTTGATCTGTCGGTGATTCCCGGCGTCAAGGTGGATAAGCACAGTACCGGCGGCGTGGGGGACAAGACCACTCTTGTTTTGACCCCTCTGGTGGCCGCGGCCGGGGTTCCGGTGGTCAAGATGTCCGGCCGCGCCCTGGGCCATACGGGAGGGACCCTGGACAAACTGCAGTCCATCCCCGGTTTTCGCCTGGATTTGTCCCCGGAGGAGATTACCGCCGCGGCGCTGCGCACAGGCGCGGTTATAGCCGGACAGACGGCAGAACTGGCGCCCGCGGATAAAAAAATATATGCCTTGCGGGATGTGACCGGAACTGTGGACAGCCTGCCGCTGATCGCCTGCAGCATCATGTCCAAGAAGATAGCCGGCAGCGCGGATAGAATCGTGCTGGATGTCAAGGTAGGAAGCGGAGGCTTTCTTCCCTCTACAGAGGAGGCCCGTTCCCTGGGAGAACTGATGGCCGCTATCGGCAATGAGTTTCAGCGCAAGACGGTGATTGTACTGAGCGGCATGGAACAGCCTCTGGGCTACGCGGTAGGCAATGCCCTGGAGGTGAAGGAGGCTGTCCATACCCTGCGGGGAGAAGGCCCCGCTGATTTAACAGATCTTTGTCTGGTTTTGGGAGGGGAGATGCTGGCCGCGGCAGGCGCCGCCCCAACCCCTCAGAGCAGCCGTCAGCGTTTACAGGATCTGCTGCAACAGGGCGCCGGTTTGGACAAGCTGAGAGAAATAATCATAGCGCAGGGTGGTTCTCCTGATTTTATCGAACAGCCCTCTCTTTTGCCTGCCGCAGCTCAGAAAATTCATGTTCCTGCCGGGGAGAGCGGTTTTGTCCAGGCAATAAATGCAAGAGAGACAGGGTGGGTTTCACTGTTGCTCGGCGCCGGGCGGCTGCGTAAAGAAGATGCGGTCGATCCGGCTGTAGGGGTAACGCTGAAAAAAAAGGTGGGGGATGCTGTTGCCGCAGGGGAAACCCTGGCCGTGCTTCATGTAAACAGCGCCGAGAACCTGCTTGAGGCCCAACGGAGGATGAGCGGCGCCTTTGTTATCGGCGCGCGCCGGCCGGCGGCGCCTCCCCTGATCTATGATGTGGTCCGCGGTTAGTGGATTATCTCCACTATTTGGAAGGCATCCCGGGATTTATTTTGCAGATACTAAGGGGAGATGATCTTAAGGGGGATCGCAAGCGCTATGCGTCGATATCGTTGGATAATTGCAATTTCTATAGCTGTATTTCTTCTAACCGTACCTGCCGGGTTGGTCTGGGGCAGCGCCGCCCCGGAAATAAAAGCGCCTTCTGCTGTTCTTATAGAGGCGCATACCGGGAAAATACTCTGTCAGAAAAACCCGCATCAGCGGCGCGCTCCGGCCAGTGTGACCAAAGTAGTCACTCTCCTTGTGGCTATGGACGCGGTGAGGGATGGAAAAGTAGAGTGGGACGACCAGGTGACGGCCAGCGAGGCTGCCTGGGAGATGGGGGGTTCTGAGATCTGGCTGGAACCGGGAGAGAAGATGTCTTTTAAGGAGATGCTGGTCGCCATCGCCGTGGGCTCGGCAAATGATGCTTGCGTAGCGGTAGCGGAGCATATTGCCGGAAGCGAAAAGGCCTTTGTGGAACTCATGAACGGCAAGGCTAAGGAATTGGGTCTGAAAAACACAATGTTCGTTAATGTCCACGGTCTCCCTGCCAAGGGACACTATACGAGTGCCTATGATATGTCCGTGTTTTGCCGTGAGGCTGCTCGGTACCCTGAATTTTTGGAACTGACCAACATCAAACACTATAAGCTGCGCAAAGGAAAAACGCAGCTTGACAATACCAATAAACTGTTGTGGTATTATGATGGGAGCGATGGATTTAAAACCGGCTGGACAACTGAAGCCAATTACTGTCTGGCCTCCACGGTAAAACGAAATGAACTGCGGCTTATCTGCTGTGTTTTCGGCATTCCTGAAGTTGGGGGGCATTTCAAGGAATCTATGAGCCTGTTCGATTGGGGATTTGCCAACTATACCTTCAAGCGGCTGCTCAAGCCTGGGGAGGTCGTTGGAGAGGCGCCTGTCGGTAAAGGCGCCCTAGATCATGTCGCCGCTGTGGCGCCGCAAGGCGCCGGTGTCTTAACCCCTAAAGGGGATGATAAAAAAGTGAGAACAGAGGTAAAACTCCTGCCTTCAATCGATGCTCCTGTAAGCAAAGGGGATATTGTCGGTGAATTAAGGATTATAGTCGACGGCAAAACCAGTGAAAAAGTAACTCTGGAGGCGCAGAGGGACGTGCCCCGGGGAAGCTTTTGGCGGCAGTTAAAAAAGGGTTTCAGTTCGCTTGCCGGATAGCGCTGCTTTTTAAAAAACCCCTCGCCATGCCGAGGGGTTTTTTGATCCAGCAACCTATCTTAATAACCATTAATTAGCAGGAATTCAGATCATCAATGAAGAACTAATGCTTGAAAAGTGAGGGAGGGGTGATTCTTGGACCTGGAGCTAAAAAAAATGGGAAGCGTTTTGGCCGTCAGGGTTGGCGGAGAATTTGATCTGCAGGCGGTGGATTACTGCCGCCAGGAGATCGATCAGAAAATTCGGGCAGAGGGTTTTAAGGATATCCTCTTTGACCTGGAAAGGGTTACGTTTATCGATAGTTCCGGATTAGGGGTGATTCTGGGCAGATATAGAAAGGCCAGGGAAAAAGAGGGGAAAGTGGCTATCTCCAATAACAGTTCCAGAGTTGCGAAGATTTTAGAGCTTTCCGGGATCACTCGTTTGATTCCGGTTTATCCCAGTACATCGCAGGCCTTAAAGTATTTAGCCAGGGGGGTAGGTTGATATGCAGCTGCGCAATCGCATGAAACTGGAGTTGTTGAGTCTCCCTGAGAATGTAAGACTGGCGCGTGTGGCGGTGGCCGCCTTTGCCTCCGAGATCGATTACAATGTCAATGATCTTGAGGAGATCAAGGTGGCGGTATCGGAAGCGGTTTCCAACGCCATCATTCATGGTTATCAGCAGAAGCCGGACGGTGTTGTTAAACTAACGGCAAGTTTATTTGCCGATGCTCTGGAGATTATAATTGAGGATCAGGGGAAGGGGATTAAGGAGCTGGAAAAAGCTCTGGAGACTAATTCAAGCAGCGATCCGGAAAGAATGGGGTTGGGGTTTGTTTTTATGCGCTCTTTCATGGATGAGGTAGAGTTAACCTCAGCGCCCGGCGAGGGGACGACTGTAAAAATGAGCAAAAAATTGCCTGGTGAAGCACAGGCGGAAACTTAAGAGGGGTTCTTATGGGGTTGCAGGACATGAGTCTGCCTCGCTTTCCCCTCCTCAAGGAAGAGGAGACACTGCAGCTGCTGGAGAGAGCGCGCCGGGGTGACCAGGAGGCGAGAGAAAAGCTGGTCAACTGCAATTACCGTTTGGTTTTCAATATTATCAAGCGCTTTGAGGGACGCGGATATGAAAGCGACGACCTCTTTCAGATCGGGATTATTGGTTTGATTAAAGCCATTGACAACTTTGATCACTCGTTTAAGGTAAAGTTTTCCACTTATGCGGTACCGATGATTATCGGAGAGATTCGCCGATTTCTAAGGGATGATCACCCGGTCAAAATCACCAGAGCGATGAAAGAAAAGGGTGTGCAGGTAAGGCAATCACGGGAAAGCTTAATTCGTAAACTGGGCAGGGAGCCGACTGTGGCGGAGATCGCTTCAGACCTGAATATGGCAAATGAGGAAGTTATTCTGGCCATTGAAGCGGCCCAGACCCCGGTTTCTCTTTTCGAAACGGTGGGCCAGGCGGGAGATGAATCATCAGAACTGATCGATTGCTTGTCGAGCGGTGATGAACAGGAAAGCGGATGGCTGGAAAGAATCGATCTCCTTGACGCCATGGAGTGCCTTCCGGAGCGAGAACGGCAGATCATATTATTGCGCTACTTTCAGGATAAAACGCAAACGGAAATTGGCGAAGAGATGGGACTGTCGCAGGTTCAGGTATCTCGGCTGGAACAGAGAGCCGTAAGCAAACTGCGGGAATATCTGCGCTGACCCGGGCGAACCTGCCCGGGTTTTGTTTTTTGAGTATATTGGCCGGAATGGAGGAAATAATAACTTTAAAATTCAAAGGAGATGATTTGCATTGGTTGTTAAAGTTATGGATCTTGTCGGCGAATCTGACAGCAGTTGGGATGACGCGGTGAAAGGAGCCGTCCGGCAGGCATCCCGCAGCGCCGGCAATATTACCGGTGTGGAAGTCGCCAACCTGACGGCCGGTGTCCGAGACGGCAATATTTATGAGTATAAGGCAAATGTGAGGGTCGCTTATAAAGAATAAGCAGCCGGCATATCTGCTCGAATACTGCGCCGGAAGTCGGAGAGTAAAGACCTCCGGATTTGGACTTCCGGCATCCGACTTCTATTACAGGCAGGTGAGTCAGGGAATGGATGGAAATGGAGAGCAGCAAGCGAGGGAGAATCGCCAGGAAGAGTACAGACTGCTGGTAGAATCAATCAAGCCGAAGCATAATCTGTTACAAAACTGTGTTAACGCCTTTCTGGTAGGGGGGGCTATCTGCCTGATCGGACAACTGTTTTTGATCTTTTATTCAGGGCAGGGTTTAGGCGAAAAAGAGGCGGCAGCGGCTACGGCAGGTACGATGGTCTTTATCGGAGCTTTATTGACCGGTATGGGGGTCTATGATAAGATCGGCAAATTTGCCGGGGCAGGATCTATCGTTCCCATTACAGGGTTTGCCAATTCGATTGTGGCGCCTGCTATGGAATATAAACGGGAAGGGTTCGTTTTCGGGGTAGGGGCGAAGATGTTCACTGTTGCCGGGCCTGTGCTTGTCTACGGAACGCTTATTTCATGTATAATCGGGATCATCTATTTTTTGCTGCAATAGGGTGATGTAATGGGCAATAAGTGCGGGGAGCAGTCCGTTTCTTTTTCTCAGCCGCTTGTCATTACCTCCGGCGCCAACATTGTAGGGCCTGATGAAGGTAAAGGCCCGCTGGCTTCATACTTTGACCTGATTCTCGATGATATGCTCTTCGGGGAGAAGTCCTGGGAGACGGCTGAGCGCAAGATGCTTGAGGAAAGCGCCAAGCTTGCTCTGCGGAAGATCAATCTACAGCCGCAGGATATCGACTTTTTTTTAGCAGGGGACTTGATGAACCAAATTATCAGCGCCAACTTTGCCGCTCGCGGCCTGGGGATACCTTTTTTCGGTTTGTTTGGCGCCTGCTCAACCTTCGCGGAAGCCATCCTGCTGGGGGGAATCCTCATCGACGGGGGATTTGCCCGGCGTGTTCTTTTGAGTTCATCCAGCCATAACCTCAGTGCGGAGAAGCAGTTTCGTTTTCCGGTGGAGCAAGGGGTGCAGAGGTCTCCTACCGCGCAATGGACAACTACCGGCAGCGGCGCCGTGGTTTTGGATGCGGAAGGAGATGGCCCTCGAGTAAGCAAGGGTACGGTAGGGAAGGTGTTGGATTTGGGGGTTACGGACGCCAACAACATGGGAGCGGCCATGGCGCCGGCAGCCGCGGACACCATCTTAAGTCACTTCCAGGATACAGGGACAAGCCCCGAATCCTATGATCTGATCGTAACCGGAGATCTGGGAAAGGTTGGTCAGGAAGCCTTGCTGCAGCTGCTCAGGCAGCGCGGCTGTGATCCCGGTGATAAAGTGCGTGACTGCGGGCTTTTGATCTATGACCTTGCCGCGCAGGATATGCATGCCGGGGGAAGCGGATGCGGCTGTTCGGCTACTGTCTTTACGGGATTTCTCCTGAAAAAACTGAGAGAAAAAGAGTATCAGAACCTTCTTTTTGTGGCTACCGGGGCCTTGATGAGCCCTCTTAGCTGTCAACAGGGGGAAACCATTCCCGCTGTTGCTCACGCGGTTGCGGTGTCCGGCTGAAAGGCAGCGGCGCCCTGTCCGAAGCAGACGCCTGAATAAATCAGATGGATAAAGCAAAATTTCGGTTGCCGGGTGGAAAGAGGTGGACTGTTGCAATTTGTTCTGGCTTTCGTCGTAGGGGGTTTGCTCTGTGTGGCCGGCCAGCTGTGGATGGATCTGACCAGGTCTTCGGTAACCCCTGCTCATATACTTGTCGGGTTTGTTGCCGGAGGCGCAGTCCTCAGCGCTCTTGGCCTCTATCAGCCTCTGGTGGATTTCGCCGGGGCGGGGGCGACGATACCCCTTTCCGGTTTTGGGCACAGTCTGGCCCAGGGAGCGATCGCGGCTGTGCGGCAGAAGGGCCTTTTGGGCGCTTTTGCCGGGGGGCTGGAGGCTAATGCGGTCGGCGTTGCCGCGGCAGTGGTTTTCGGTTATGTCGCCGCGGTGCTTTTTAATCCCCGCGGCTGAGCGCCCGCGGCATACGTTATTTTCAAGGTAGACGTCCATGTCCCCGCGATGCGGGGGCGCCATCAGAAGGATGAAAATAGCAAAGCATTGCTTTCGGGAGAAGTAGCCGGCTGGATTCCAGTGAAGCGACCATTATGGAGTTCCGGGTAACGGCATCAGGCGCAGCGAAGACACCGGCGAAACATCTTTTCCGACTTCTAACTTCAAACTTCTCACTTCCAGTCATAATAGGGAGCGAGCGGAATCCACCCGGCCAGATAAACATACGATGAAAATAACAAAGCGTTATTTTCAGGGTTGATACCTGTTATTTAATAGAGATTGTTGGGCATAATAGCGGTTGACGGAGTAAAGGAGTAACCCGGAAGCCGCTTTTTGCATAGAGTTGTGAGTTATTAGTACAAAGGGTCGGATAACATGACTAAGATAGGAATTCCCCGGGCATTGTTTTACTTTTACTACTACCCGCTCTGGCGGGCGTTTTTTAAGGATCTCGGTCTAGAGGTAGTTTTATCTCCGCCAACCAATAAAGCCATTTTGGATGACGGGGTAAGAAGCACTTTGAGCGAGGCCTGTTTGCCTGTCAAGGTTTTTTTTGGGCATACAGCCGCTCTTGCTGAACAGGTTGATTACCTGTTTGTGCCGCGCATCTCCAGGGTGGAAGCGAAGGCGTACATCTGCCCCAAATTTATGGGGCTCCCCGACATGCTGAAGGCGCGCCTGGAAAGGCTGCCCCCGTTGATCGATACGGTTGTGGATGCCGGAAGGGATGGGGACCGGCGCAGCTGCTGGGAGGATTGTTTGCGGGAAGCGGGGGGTATTTTTACGAGGGACAAACAGCTGACGGACAGGTCCATGGAAGCCGCCATGCAGGCACAGCGCCGCTTCAAAAAGCGTTTGACCGCCGGTATGCTGCTGACCGATGCTTTGGAAGATAATAAGGTTTCTGAGGCCGCGGCTGCCTCTCACCCGCAGCGAAAGCTGAAGATAGGCCTGCTCGGACACCCCTATAACCTCTATGATCCTTATAGCAGCATGAATCTGATCAAAAAGCTTGATGCTCTGGGCGCTTCTGTGGTCACCCCTGAGTCTTTGACCGATAAGGAAATAGATGATGAGGCCGCAAAGCTGCCCAAAAGGATGTTCTGGACCTTAGGCAAAAGAATGCTCGCCTCCGCTCTTATCTTCTGCCGCAGTATACGGCTGGATGGTCTGATTTACCTGACCTCTTTCGGCTGCGGCCCGGAAGCCCTGGTGGAAGAGTTGGTGGCCAGATGGGCAAAACAGCGGAATGATCTCCCGCTGATCACCCTTACTATCGACGAGCATACAGGAGAGGCGGGGATGGTTACCCGGCTGGAGGCGTTTACGGAAATGATTAAACGGAGGCCAAAGGCATGAAGTTAACATATCCTCACATGGGAAGCCTTTATATCGTCATCAGGGCGCTTCTGACAAACCTGGGTCTGGAATTGATTCTGCCTCCCCCTACCACCAGGAGAACGGTGGAGCTGGGAGTAAGGCATTCCCCTGAGTTCGCTTGTTTTCCCTTTAAATTAAATGTGGGAAATTACCTGGAGGCGAAAGAACTCGGCGCGGATACCATTCTCATGGCAGGCGGGGTGGGTCCCTGCCGCTTTGGCTACTATGCCCAGGTGCAGAGGCAGATTTTGGATGATCTCGGCGTTGAAATGCAGATGGTTGTGCTGGAACCGCCTGATGTGAGCTTCAACGAAGTTAAGGACAAGATTCGCTGCCTGATCGGCGACCTTTCCTGGTGGCAGGCAGTTAAAGCCGCAAGATTTGCCTGGTGCAAGGCCAGAGCTGTCGACGCCGTAGAGGAAAAAATCCTCCGCCTCCGCCCGCGGGTTAAGGAACAGCATAAACTGGAAAGATCGTTCAGGCAAGCCTTGCAGGAGATCGACGCCGCTCTTGATCGCGGCACAGTGCAGCGGGTGACGAGCGGTTTTTTAAAAAGAATGGATATGATGCCGCGGCATAAAGCCGAACCGCTGCGTGTGGGTTTGGTGGGCGAAATTTTCACCATACTCGAACCGTTCGCTAATTATGACATGGAGAGGCGGCTGGGATTTTTAGGTGTGGAGGTGACCAGAAGCATCTGGCTGAGCGCCTGGATCAATGAGCACCTGCTGGGAGGACTGTTGAGGGTAAGGCATGAATGCCTTAATGATCAGCGGCTGGCCGCTCCCTACCTGAATTCTTTTGTGGGGGGGCACGGGAAGGAGACTGTGGGCTGCACCGTCGGCTTTGCACAGCGGAACTACGATGGTGTGATTCAGCTGGCCCCCTTGACCTGCATGCCGGAGATTGTCGCCAATTCAGTTTTTCCCGCTGTTTCAAGGGATTACCGGATCCCTTTGCTTACCTTTTATCTTGATGAACTCTCCGGTGAGGCCGGAATTCAGACAAGGCTGGAGGCGTTTATCGATCTCATCGCTGCCTGCAGCCGCAACAGAAAGGATGTGCTGTAAAGCGTGGACCTGTTTTTGGGGGTTGATGTGGGGTCGGTGAGCACAAATCTGGTGTTGATCGACAGGGATGGAGAGCTTTATCTTGCGCCTGTATATCTGCGTACTCAAGGACAGCCTATAGCGGCGGTGCAGCGGGGACTGTCCCTCATGGATGAGCGGTTATCCGGCGCGGACCGCATCTGCGGCGCCGGCGCCACAGGAAGCGCTCGCTCGCTGGCCGGGGTCATGGTGGGCGCGGATATCGTTAAGAATGAAATAACGGCGCATGCTGTAGCTGCGCTGCGCGAGGCGCCGCGAGCGCGTACTGTTCTGGAGATCGGAGGCCAGGACTCCAAGATCATCATTCTGAGGAACGGAGTCGTGGTTGATTTTGCTATGAACACGGTCTGCGCCGCGGGAACAGGATCTTTTTTAGACCAACAGGCTAACCGTCTTAACCTATCCATCGAAGAATTTGGCGATATTGCGCTTCAGGCTGAAAATCCTGTGCGTATCGCCGGACGCTGTACCGTTTTTGCCGAGTCGGATATGATCCACAAACAGCAGATGGGACATGCGCTGGCGGATATCGTCGCCGGTCTCTGTGAGGCAATGGTTCGCAACTATCTTAATAATGTCGGCAAAGGGATGGATATTGAGTCGCCGGTGGTTTTTCAGGGGGGTGTGGCCGCCAACGCCGGAATGCGGGAGGCTTTTCAAGAAGCTCTGGAGACCGATATAATTGTTCCTCGCCACTTCGATGTTATGGGGGCTTATGGAGCGGCGTTGCTCGCCCGGGACCATCTTGCCGAACAGGGGGGGGATACGAAGTTCCGCGGTTTCGGTATCACCTCCGCAGCATTTCAGAATCACAGCTTTATCTGCCCGCGCTGTCCGAACACCTGTGAGATCATCGAGATCAAGCAGGAAAATGAAGTGCTCGCCAGGTGGGGAGACCGTTGCGGCCGCTGGTCGGCTTTAGGCTCAGAAGCGGCTTTAACTTAATGAATATAAATGACATACGAATCGCCTGATCTTCTTCTTGACAAATGCCGGTTCTTTGTTAATATGGGTTTTAATCTAATATTTTTTAGCAGAGGAGAGATGAGTTGAGATGAGTCAGAGAAGAGTTCTGTTAGACGAGCGTGCCATTCCGCAGGTATGGTATAATCTGCAGGCAGATCTGCCTAGCCCGTTGCCGCCACCCTTGCATCCCGTTACCCGTAATTCCTTAGAACCAAATGACCTTGCCGCTATTTTTCCGGCCGATCTTATCGCCCAGGAGATGTCTCAGGAGCGTTATATCGATATTCCCGGGGAAGTAATGGACATCTACCGCTCCTGGAGACCAACCCCGCTTTTTCGTGCCCTGAAGCTGGAACAGAAGTTGGATACGCCTGCGCATATTTATTACAAATATGAGGGCGCCAGTCCTGCCGGCAGTCATAAACTGAATACCGCTGTGCCTCAGGTTTATTACAATAAAAAGGCCGGCATCAGGCGCCTGACAACTGAAACCGGCGCCGGGCAGTGGGGGAGCGCCCTCAGTATCGCCTGCCGCTTTTTCGGCCTGGAGTGCAAGGTGTTCATGGTGCGCGTCAGCTATGATCAGAAGCCATATCGCAGGTCCTTTATGGAGGTTTACGGCGCTCAGGTGCTATCTAGCCCCAGTCGGGAAACCGAGGCGGGGAGAAATGTTTTGGCGCAAGAACCCGATACCCCGGGCACTTTGGGAACCGCTATCAGCGAGGCCGTTGAGGAGGCGGTTCAAGACCCGGACACGAATTACTCACTGGGCAGCGTGTTAAACCATGTCCTGCTCCATCAATCGGTGATCGGGCAGGAAGTGAAAGCGCAGATGGAAAAGCTGGGGTGTTACCCCGATGTGGTTATCGGCTGCCATGGGGGAGGAAGTAACTTCGGCGGCCTGATCGCTCCCTTTGTCCGCGATAAGCTGGAGGGGAAAGCGCTGCGCATCGTAGCTGTCGAGCCATCGTCATGTCCCACCCTTACCGAGGGCGAGTACAGCTACGATTACTGTGATACGGCCGGCCTTACGCCCTTGCTACAAATGTATACGCTGGGGCATCAGTTCACACCCCCTGGAATACACGCCGGCGGGCTGCGCTATCACGGAGCATCGCCTATCGTCAGCAGTTTGTACCATAACAGAATAATCGAAGCCCGGGCTTATTCTCAGACAGATGTTTTCCATAGCGCGGTAACCTTTGCCAGGAGTGAAGGAATTCTTCCGGCGCCCGAGTCTTCCCACGCCATACATGCGGCGGTAACAGAGGCGTTGCAGGCGCGGGATGCGGGTGAGGAGCGGGTGATTCTCTTTGGCTTGAGCGGCCATGGTCACTTCGATATGTCCGCTTATGAGGATTATCTTGCCGGAAAACTGAATAACGCCAGGTAGCGGTTAACAGTTGTTCGCTAGAGATACTTGATCGGGCTGTCCGGCAACGGGCAGCCCGATGCTTATATTACTTATGACTGACGAGACTGACGGCCAACTTCATTGACACCTTGAAGTCAGGCGTGCTAGAATAACCTAAACGTTTTGAGGAAAAGGGAGAGGCAGGAAATGAAGCTGCAAGGGACTATGCAAATTAATGGTCAAGGATGCCTGGAGATCGGCGGCTGCGATGTGGCGGATCTGGCCCGCAATTTTGGAACTCCCCTCATAATTATCGATGAGGCTCTGTTGCGGGATAACGCCGGGAGATACCGCCAGGCCTTTGCCCGGGATGACGGGGACGCTGTTATCTATGCCTCCAAGGCATTTTCGTCGCCGGCAATAGCCAGGATTATCGATAATGAGGGCCTGGGGCTTGACGTCGTTTCCGGAGGGGAACTGAGAATCGCTTTAAGCGCCGACTTTCCGCCGGAAAAGATTTTTTTTCATGGAAACAATAAATCTCTGCCGGAGCTGGAATATGCTCTCAGCTGCGGTGTCGGCAGGATTGTGATCGACAATCGCCATGAGTTGCTGCAGCTTGAGCAGATCAGCGCCGCTGGGGGCTATCGTCCCTCGGTTCTGCTCAGATTGGCGCCGGGAGTTGATGCCCATAGCCATGCTTATATTTCTACAGGTCAGACAGACTCTAAGTTTGGGTTCAACATTTTTGGGGGAGATGCTCTGGAAGCTGTGGAGAGGGCATGGAAATCCCCTTACCTTGATCTAAAGGGCGTCCACTGTCATATCGGTTCTCAGATTTTTGATCTTAATGTCTTTCGCTGCGCCGCCCGGGTGATGATGGATTTCCTGCAGGAAGCAAGGGAGCATAGCGGCTGGACCGCCGCGGAGCTTGACCTGGGAGGGGGGCTTGGAGTTTATTACACCTCCGGAGACAAACCTCCGTCAATCGAAGACTATGCTGAAGCGATCAAAGAGGCTGTTTTTCAGAAGTGCAAAGAACATAAATTCCCCAGGCCGCGTATCATCGTGGAGCCGGGAAGATCTATGATCAGCCCGCCGGGAACAACCGTTTACACGCTGGGGAGCAGCAAAGAGATCCCCGGAGTGCGCAAGTATGTGGCTGTCGACGGGGGGATGAGCGACAACCCGCGCCCCGCGTTGTACCAGGCTGCCTATGAGGGGATTATCGCCAATAAGGCCGCTGCCCAAGCTGAAGAAAGGGTAGCGGTCACCGGAAGGTGTTGTGAATCCGGAGATATGCTGATCTGGGATCTTGCGGTCCCCAGAGTTGAACCAGGCGATCTGCTGGCCATATCCTGCACAGGGGCCTATACTTACTCCATGTCCAGCAATTACAACGCCCTGACGCGCCCTGCGGTAATTTTAGTGAAAGAGGGCCATGCGGAGATCATCGTCGAGAGGGAAACATGGGGCGACCTGCTCAGGCTGCACCGTATTCCTGAGCGCCTCTTTTAACGTGATTAATTAATAATTTGTTCTGCCGACTGCCGGGAGGGATGCTTGGTGGCTGATTTTTTTAACATTACCCGTATGCTGATTTGGCTTCCCGCGGTGATCATCGCGCTGACCTTTCATGAATACGCACACGCCTGGGCTGCCGATAAACTGGGGGATCCCACTGCGCGCTATATGGGGAGATTGAGTCTCAACCCCTTGGTGCATCTGGAACCTGTAGGCTTTATACTGCTTCTTGTGGCGTATTTTGGATGGGCAAAGCCGGTTCCGGTCAACCCCTTAAATCTGCGCGGCGACAGGAACAGGGGGATGATGCTGATTTCAGCGGCAGGACCCCTCATGAATCTTTTTGTGGCCTTTACCGCGGCGCTCGTTATAAATTTCGCCGTGCCCGCAGATCAAATGTTCTATTCTGATGCGCCGCTGGTAAAAATCATGTGGGCGCTTGTGTATGTCAATGTGTATCTGGCTGTCTTTAACCTTATTCCTGTGCCCCCTCTGGACGGTTCAAAGGTCCTGGCGGGAGTGCTGCGCTCCGATGAGTTCATCTATAAGCTGGAAAGATACGGCATGATTATCCTTCTGGTTTTGATATTCAGCGGTATTTTAGGCAGGGTGCTCTTTCCGCTGGCGAATGTTATTATCAGCTTTTTTAATACGATAGCCGGCTTGATTGCCGCGCCTTTTGCCGGGTTGTTTTAAAATTGATTGAAGAAGGGGTAGCGATGGGAAAAAATACGATCTTGAGTGGGATGCGTCCTACGGGGAGGCTGCACCTGGGACACCTCAGCGTTCTGGAAAACTGGCGCCGCTTCCAGGAAAAATACAACTGTTATTTCATGGTGGCCAACTGGCATGCCCTGACGACTGCTTTCGACGACCCCGGCTTAACTGTGCAGGCCACGAAGGATATGGTTCTAGACTGGCTGATGGTCGGGCTCGACCCGGAGCAGAGCGCAATTTTTGTTCAATCCGAAGTCAAGGAGCATGCGGAGCTGAATCTGCTTCTTTCTTTGATCACGCCGTTGTCCTGGCTGGAGCGCTGCCCTACCTATAAAGACCAGGTGCAGCAGTTCCGGGAGCAGGGCAAGGATATTACGACATACGGATTTCTGGGCTATCCGCTGCTTATGGCCGCCGATATAATTATCTATAAAGCGAATCTTGTTCCTGTAGGCGAGGATCAGCTCCCGCACCTGGAGTTCTGCCGCGAGGTGGTGCGGCGATTCAATCATCTTTATAAACAGGATGTTTTTCCCGAACCCGCCGCCTGCCTGGATAAGGTAGCCATGATCCCAGGGCTTGACGGCAGAAAGATGAGCAAAAGCTACGGCAATGAGATCCCGCTCTATTCCAATCCTGAAGAGATTGCCGCCAGGGTGCGGATGATGGTGACCGACCCGCAGCGCATTCATGCGCATGACCCCGGACGCCCTGAGATCTGCACGGTGTACAGCTTTCACAGGGTTTTCAACAGATCCGCCGCCGAGGAAGTGGAACAAGGATGCATCAAGGGGGAGATCGGTTGCGTCTCCTGTAAAAAGAGTTTAGTCAAAGCCCTTATCGAGCGTCTCAGCCCCTGTTGGGAGCGAAGGCGTGAATTGGAACAGAACCCCGACTATGTCTGGGATGTGCTGAATGAAGGGAATAGGCTGGCTCGCGGCAAGGCGAGTCAGACCATGGAAGAAGTACGGGCGGCGATGGGGTTTGAAGTACCAGGTTCATCTTGACGTTTATGAAGGGCCTCTGGATCTGCTTCTTAAACGGCTTACAGCTGAAGAAATTGCTGTAGGCGATGTTTCTGTCTGTACAATTGTTGATCAGTTCCTGGACTATTTTACGGGGATCGCATTTTCTGATCTGGATGAGGGCGGCAGGTTTTTGGTGCTAGCGGCTGCCCTTCTTGCCGTCAAGGGGAGACTGTTGCTGCCGCGGCATGAAGAGGAAGATGAGGGGGAATGCGCCCCCCCTCAGGATGACGAAGAGGGCGCTCTGGAAACAGATTGGGCTGAATACCTGACCTTTCAGGATGCAGCCGCCACTCTGGAGGCCCGCGCCAGGGAATGGACGATGGTTTACAGGCGTCCCCCCGCTCAGGTTGAGGCGCCTGAACAAAGAGGCGCCGGAGAGAATATCACACGTTTAATCGAGGCCTTTCAAGGAATTATGGAACGCCTCTCCAGTCTGCCTCAGCCTTATGTGGTCAAGGGTGTTCCTTATGACCTCGATGATATGATGGACCATGTTCTAGTGAGGATCAAATCCTTTCCGGAGGGCGTCGGTTTCAGTGATTTTTTCTCCGGGGCTTGCGGAAGGGATGAAGTGATCTTCACTTTTCTTGCTGTTTTAGAACTTGTTTATGAGGGGAAGATAAGGGTCCTGGATCAGGATGATTCCCTTGATCTACTGCTCATAGAGCAGAGCGGTTAGCAGCCGTTGCAGAGCGTAGGTTACTACCTTGAAAGTATATGTCTACCATGTCGTTGGATTCCGCTCGGCATCTTCGCTGCGCCTGATGCCGTTACCCGGAACTCCATAATGGTCGC